>CAYMPX010000158.1:0-6523 GCA_964392135.1 uncultured Methylomarinum sp. | reverse complement strand
TTGCAATTTATATTTATAAATGTCAGACCGAGATTATGACAATATAGTTAAGGGCTAAGGAAAGATTATAGGCTGCTAAGTTAATTCACTGTGTTCGGCAATCAAGTTCATAATAGTAATATCACAAGATCCACATCCAGTACATGCGCCAGTAGCACTTGATATTTTATCCAGATTGGCATTTTGTTTAATGAGTGATAAAATTTTTTCTTTGGTCGTTCCAGTACAGTCACAAATTATTTCATTCTGTTCTTCTTGGTTGATTTCGTTCATGGAGCGTCTTGAGGTTCTTAAAGGGAGGATAATGGCTACTAATGGGATTCAGGGTTCATATATTTATCGTTGATCTATTTAGCCAATACTGTGTAGCAAGTTCATGAGCATTTTCTTGGGTATCTGCTTTACCTATTAACTTTAAAGCAATTGCTGTTGTACCTATAATCGTAGCCTCTGCAAATTCATCATTCATTTCTCCTTGCCATAGCTGTGCCAGTTGCTGTGGATCAAGGTTTTCCGATTTAACATGGCGATGAGTAAAAAGTGCGGGCCATTGTTCTTCTACTAGTTCCTGATTTTGTACCGATTGAACAAGACAATCCATATCTGGATTACGCTCTGTTTCTCCTCCTTCACCTTTTAATACAGCCATGCTGGATTGATTTAACAATAGCGCGGCTTTTTGGTGAACCTGTCTGTAACTGGGGTGGAATATACCTTGAATGGCGTGTGAGGCATTTAATGGATTAAGTAATCTGACCAATGTGTGTACGGGGGAACGTAAGCCCATTAATGGACGAAGATTAATCATCTCATAGAGTTTAGGGCAGAAGTGCTCTAAAGAGAGGTAGCTAAAATTATGCTGTTCAATTTGTAATAGCGCTTCTTCAATACTGCTGGCAGCTTGATGACCTAAGTATTTCAAGACATTGTGAGTGTATATACGACCTTCTGTATGCCCCCCGGCACCATGCATAAAAATACGTATACCATTTTCAGCCAGTAATAGCGTTGAAAGTAAAAACCAGGGTAAGTGACGGCGTTTGCCAGCGTAGGATGACCAGTCTAAGTCAATTTTAATTGTTGATTGAGGAATCATAAATGATTCCCTGGCAGCTTGCACAAATCCCGCTAATTCTTCGGCAGTTTCTTCTTTTACCCGCATCAGCATTAAAAAAGCACCCAGTTGAATCGGTTCAACTTGCTCTGCTAAAATCATACGCATTGCTCGATAGGCTTGATCCTGGGTTAATGGACGGGAGCCTTTTTTACCTTTCCCCAGAATTTTTATAAATTCAGCAAATGGGTGTTCAATTAGGTTATTGCTCATGACGTTATGGATAATGGGAAATAGTGATCAATTAATAAAGCAGCAAACATAATCATTAAATAATTAATCGAGTAGAAAAATGTTTTCATTGCTGTTTTATTATCGGTATGACGCATCATTTTGATAGCGAAATAGATAAAACCAAAGCCTAATATTAATGCGGTAAATAGATAAATTAAGCCGCTCATACCGGTTAAATAAGGCAGTAGAGTGACAATCAATAATAATACGGTATAAAGTAAAATCTGTAAGCGAGTAAATTTTGCCCCGTGGGTAACCGGCAGCATAGGGATACCTGCTTTAGCATATTCTTCACGTTTGGCTACGGCTAGCGCCCAAAAATGGGGAGGGGTCCAAACAAAAATAATAAGAAATAATAGTAATGCATGAGGATGAATTTCTCCTGTAATAGCGCACCAACCTAAAACGGGCGGAGCGGCTCCGGCTGCGCCACCTATCACAATATTTTGAGGGGTCATATATTTTAGATAGACCGTATAAATAATGGCGTAACCCATTAAAGAGATAAAGGTTAAAATAGCCGTTAAGGTATTAACAAATAAAACCAGGATTATCATGGCTAATAATCCGATAATCGCTGCAAAAGCTAGTACGTTACGCGAATTTAGACCACCTGTTGGTAAGGGTCTGTTTTGGGTTCTTGCCATTTCAGCATCGGCTTTTTGATCAATAAAATGATTAATTGCTGCGGCTGATGATGAGGCGAGCCCAATACCTAAAGTACCGTAGATTACAAGGTCAAGGGGTGGCATTCCTGGAACAGCCAGTAACATTCCAACGATGGCTGTAAAAATAATAAGTAAAACAACTTTGGGTTTGCATAACTCAAGATAATTTTTCCAGGAAAGTGTAGATTGTGCGTTTGTCATTATGATTTTAGAGTCCTAACTCTTATTAGAACGTATAGAATACAGTGAACTATTAATTATTGAAATAGTCGGAACGCTAACATTTTATGAAATGGAGAATTTATGATTTTCAGAGCACTCATTTTAGCTTTATTTTCTTTGCCAATCTGCGCGTATAGTGCCGATGTCAAAGTCCACGAACGTATATTTAATAATGGTTTGAAGGTGTTGGTTAAAGAAGACCATAGATCACCTGTGGTGGTTTCTCAGATTTGGTATAAAGTAGGATCCAGTTATGAGCCGGGTGGTATTACCGGTATTTCTCATATGCTTGAGCACATGATGTTTAAAGGGACTGAAAAATATCCTGCCGGTGAATTTTCTCGAATTATTGCCGAGAATGGGGGGCGTGAGAATGCCTTTACCGGTCGTGATTATACCGCGTATTTTCAAACCATGGAAAAATCACGTTTAGAAGTGAGTTTTAAGCTGGAAGCTGACCGTATGCGGCATTTACATTTAGATGCGGTAGAGTTAAAAAAAGAATTAGAAGTGGTGACAGAAGAGCGTCGTATGCGTACGGATGATAAGCCGCGATCGAAGATGCGGGAATATTTTATGGCAATGGCATTTGCTAACAGTCCTTATAAAAACCCTGTGATTGGCTGGCCTTCTGATATTGCCAATTATCAGGTCGATGACTTGCAAACATGGTATCAGCACTGGTATGCACCTAATAATGCAACGCTGGTTGTTGTGGGTGATGTAAAGCCTGATGAAGTATTTACATTGGCTGAAAGCTATTTTGCAGGATTAAAAACCAGTGAAATAAAAGCGCTCAAGCCACAAGCCGAGATTGAACAACACGGTATTCGTAAAACAACGGTTAGATTACCGGCAAAACTGCCTTATATATTGATGGGCTATAAAGTCCCGGTACTAAATTCAATAAAAAATGAGTCAGACGCTTATGCGCTGGAAGTTCTGGCTGGAATTTTAGACGGTGGAAATAGTGCGCGATTAGCGTCTCGCTTGGTTAGAGGTCAGCAAATAGCGGTTTCTGCAGGTGCGGGTTATAGCATGATGTCTCGATTACCTGAGTTATTTATGTTGGATGCAACACCCGCTGAAGGACAAACTGTTTTTGATTTGGAATATGCTTTAAAAACAGAAATCTATAATTTAAAAAGTGAGCTGGTGACAGAGGATGAGTTGCAAAGGGTAAAAGCCCAGGTTTTAGCCAGCGCAGTTTATGAGCGTGATTCAAATTTTTATCAGGCAATGCAACTGGGTATGCTGGAAACTGTCGGCATAGGTTGGGAAAAAGTTGATGAATATGTTGAAAAAGTGAATCAAATAACAGCCGAGCAAGTACGTGATGTTGCGCGTAAGTATTTACTGGAGGATAAGTTAAGCATTGCTTATTTAGATCCCCAGCCAATTACTGAACAAAAACAAAAAAGCAAGGTAGCTGGAGGCCGTCATGCGGGTTAGTTTTATAGCTTTGATTTGTATATTATTTAGTCACTCTGTTTTTTCAGCGGCAAAGATTGCGCATTGGCAAACGTCACAAGGTAGTCAGGTATTTTATGTCGAGACCAAAGGTTTGCCTATGGTTGATATTAGAGTCGTTTTTGATGCGGGTAGTGCAAGGGATGGATACCAACAGGGTATCGCTGCATTAACCTCAGCTGTATTAGATACAGGGGCGGGTGAGTGGAATGCGGATGATATTGCCCAGCGATTTGAAAGTGTGGGTGCTCAATTTAGCACAGGGGTATCAAGAGATATGGCATGGCTCTCTTTACGATCACTGACAGAACAAAAGCTGCTAAAAAAAGCGCTGCAAACGATGACAGTTATTTTAAGCAATCCCCGGTTTAATGAGGCTGATTTTCAGCGTGAGAAAAATAGAACATTGGCAGGGCTGAAGCACAGAGAGGAATCGCCGGGTGCATTAGCAAATATGGCATTTTTTAAGGCACTGTATAAGGACCATCCTTATGCACACCCGACAGCAGGGGTTGTTGAAACGGTATCAGGCTTTTCTGTCGATGATTTAACTGCATTTTATAAACAATATTATGTTGCCAGCAATGCCATGGTGGTTATTGTTGGCGATATGAACAAGCAGCAGGCAACGCTAACCGCTGAAACTTTAGTGGCTGACTTGAACGTTGGTAAACAGCCTGCAACACTGGCTGATGTTGACTTTTCAACAAAAGGGATGAAAAAACATATTGATTTTCCTTCTTCACAAACGCATGTTTTGGCGGGTTTGATTGGAATGCATCGTAAGGATAAGGATTATTTTGATTTGTATGTAGGTAATCATATTTTAGGGGGAAGTGGACTGGTTTCTCAGTTATTTGAGGAAGTGAGAGAAAAAAGAGGGCTTGCCTATAGTGCGTATAGCTATTTTTCTCCAATGCTTCGAAAAGGACCTTTTACCATGGGATTACAGACGCGAAATGATCAAACTACGGAAGCCGTTCAAGTGATGAAAAATACATTGCAACGGTTTGTTACGCAAGGGCCGACGGAAAAGGCCTTAATCGCGACAAAGAAAAATATAACGGGTGGTTTTGCCATGCGCTTTGATACCAACAGTAAATTAACCCGTTATGTTTCAATGATTGGTTTTTATCAATTGCCTTTAGATTATTTGGATACCTTTCAGCAGCGAGTTGAGGCTGTTACGGTTGAGTCGATAAAAGATGCATTTAAACGCAGAGTAAAACCAAAATTTATTCATACGATTACTGTAGGCGGAGTGGCAGGTTAATTATAATGTTGCGATTCAAATTAATTGATTGTTACCAAGGAAATAACCATAAGTGCAAAGTAAATTAAGAATTATTGCCGGTGAATGGCGAAGTAGACAAATTGTGTTTGAAGACACACCCGGGTTAAGGCCTACACCGGCAAGAGTACGAGAAACCGTGTTTAACTGGTTACAAAATGATGTACGGGTAACGCATTGTCTGGATTTATATGCAGGCAGTGGCGCACTGGGTTTTGAGGCTGCATCCAGAGGAGCTAAGTCTGTTGTTATGGTAGAAAACCATAGGCAGGCCTGTCGATTGATGAAGGAAAATGCCGTTAAATTATCTGCTCAGCAAATTAAAATCATTCAATCGGATGTATTTAAGTTTTTAGCTGGTGACGCGAGTCCTTTTGATCTGGTGTTTTTAGATCCTCCTTTTGAAAAAGGTTTGGCACAACAAACCTGTCATTGGTTGGAAGATAAACAATGGTTATCAGAAAATGCCAAAATTTATGTGGAAGTGGAAAGTCGATTGTTATTAGATGCGTTGCCTGATAATTGGCAATGCTTAAAAAGTAAGAAAGCTGGGGGTGTGGGCTATTATTTGTTTCAACGCAACTAAGGGAGGCAATAGCAAATAATATACCCATCTCATTTGTCTTTTTGCTCCTGCTTAAATGATCTCAATCGTCGCGTAGAATGACTATGCTCCTCTTGAGTTAATTTAAGCAGAAACAAAAATCCTGCGTGATTATGAACCTATTATTTGCTGTTGCCTCCCTAAGTATTGTTTATGTTAAACTAATCGGTTTTTTGATGGGCGATGATCAGTTGAATATTACAGCGATTTACCCTGGGACATTTGATCCTATTACCGATGGACATATAGATTTGATTGCCAGAGCATCAAAACTTTTTCATCAGGTTATTGTTGCGGTTGCAGCCAATCCAGGTAAAACCCCATTGTTTTGTTTGCAAGAGCGTGTTGAACTGGCCGAGCAGGTGACTGAGAATATGCCCAATGTCAGTATTATCGGGTTTAATAATTTGTTAGTTGACTGTGCGAAAGAGCAGGGCGCTAACGTGGTTTTAAGGGGCTTGCGAGCGGTATCTGATTTTGAATATGAATTTCAAATGGCAGGTATGAATCGTCGTCTATCGCCGGAACTGGAAACCATGTTTCTTACCCCGGCTGAACAATATGAATTTATTTCTTCTAGCATGATTCGGGAAATAGCAAAACTTCAGGGCGATGTCTCAAGTTTTGTTCCAACGTGTGTAGAAGAAAGACTACAAGAAAAATTTGCTTTAAGGAGTTAACATGGCTTTAATAATTGATGAAGAATGTATCAACTGTGATGTATGTGAACCTGAATGTCCCAATGGTGCGATTACGCAAGGTGATGAAATTTATGAGATTAATCCTGACTTATGTACAGAATGCGTAGGGCATCATGACCTGCCTCAATGTATCGAAGTCTGCCCCGTAGACTGTATCGATAAAGATGCAAAACATGTTGAAGATCATGATACTTTGTATCAAAAATATGTGAAATTAAC
>CAYMPX010000157.1:0-6546 GCA_964392135.1 uncultured Methylomarinum sp. | reverse complement strand
CAGGCTCAAGCAAAACTATGGATTTATTACCTTATTTAAAATTAATGTTAGATAAAAAGGCTGACAGTCTGGTCTTAAAAATAAACTCGGCACCTTGTTTGCGATTATTAGATCAGGAAAAGGCTGTTGGGAATGTCCTTGTTACCGCAGAATTTATCAATCAATTTATTGACAGTTTAGCCAATGAATCGCAACAACAAGACTTAGCCAGCTACAAAAGTGTTCGCATACCCTATACACCATTAAGCAGCACGTTTATTGTGCAAATTGACAAAAATATTGATGATATTCTTATCATTATCACCCCCGATCAACGCGCCGAGAAACGCCATAAAAAATCCCCTGTAATTCAAGTGTTAGGCAAGATGCCAAAATCCAGCCTTGATATCATGCCTTATTTAGCAGAAATGGTTGAACAAGATGCCTCTGATATATTCTTTACTGTTGGTTCAACCATTAAAATAAAGATCTCCGGGTCTGCCGTTGAAGTAGATAACTATATATTAACCCCGGAATTAACTGAATCCGCTGCCTTTAGCATTATGGACAATGCTCAAATTGAAGAATTTAAAACCACTAAAGATCTCGATTTTGCCATTAGCTTGCCTGATGGCAGCGCACGTTTCCGAGTCAATGCATTTTATCAACGCAAAACGGTTGGTCTGGTACTGCGTTTAATCCCTTCAGTTATCCCCAGACCGGAAGACTTGGGTCTCCCTGAAATTTTGCTGGAATTGATTTTAGCAAAGCGCGGATTATTACTAATGGTGGGTGGTACAGGATCAGGTAAATCAACATCCCTTGCGGCAATGATTAATCACCGCAACGAAAATTCAGCGGGACATATTTTAACCATTGAAGATCCTGTTGAATTTTCTCATCCCAACTTAAAATCTATTGTAAACCAACGTGAAGTAGGCATTGATACGGCCTCTTATGCCCGTGCCCTTAAAGCCTGCTTACGCGAAGCGCCTGATGTTATTTTAATTGGTGAGATTAGAGACAGAGAGACCATGGAAGCCGCATTAGAGCTGGCCAATACCGGGCATCTTTGCATATCAACCTTACACGCCAATAATGCCAATCAGGCAATGGAGCGTGTCATCAATATGTTCCCGCAGGTACAGCATAAACAATTATTCATGGACCTGGCGATCAACCTCAATGCCGTTATCTCCCAACGCTTAATCCCAACACCTGATGGTAAACGCTGTGCAGCGATAGAAATATTAATCAACACCCCTCATATTTCAAATTTAATTTTAAAAGGTGACTTGCAAGAAATTAAAAATGCGATGGCATCAAGTGGAACGAAAGGCATGAAAACATTTGACAATACCTTATTCGATCTTTACAAAGCGAAAAAAATCAGCCTGGAAGAAGCCCTTAAAAATGCCGATTCTCGCAATGATTTAGAAGCAAAAATTAATTTTGGCTAATTATATTTCACCTGAACCCTCTCACTTTAAAAACACTTAAATCTATGGGAATATTAAATCAGCTTCGAGACCAGGCAGATCAAAAAAAAGCCAATGCGCTTAGTCAAAAAGAGCGTGAAGAACAATTAGAAAAAATTTACCAAACAAAAGTTTTACCAAAAATGCAGCATATCTTTCAATTTATGAAAGAGCTGGTAGAACATTTAAACTTTCTTGAGCATGCTATAAAAGTTGAAAACTATAGTTGCCGTTATCCACAACTTGGCGCATTAACCCAAACCAATTACAAAATTAACACCGATGGCTTTACGGGTTTTGTCGATCCCAGGCAACTTATGCAAGTCAATGTTTCTTTTCAGTGCATAGGTGATGGTGAATTTTTCATAAAGAGAAAGGGGAAATTGGCTATTGACCAAGAAATTAACTTTCTGCATGACAAACAAATAAAATTCAAATGGAACCCCGCGCAAAACTTTAATGACACAGTTAACATAAAAGTATACAAGCATTTCCCTGTCAGCTTTCGCTTTGAAGTTGATTACGACCAATCTCAAATTACGTTCCAGATTAAAAACCATACTGAATTTGATAGTTACACAAAGATATTCCAACCTCACGAAGTTAACGATGCGTTATTGGATGAAATTGCCCGTTTTATGCTGAGAAAAGACTGCGACTTTATTCGCCTGGAAATTTCAACGCAACAAAAACAAAACATTCGGCAACACCTTAATGAATACAACAATCAACAACACATCATCCAACAACAAATTCAACATAACGAATTAAAACAAAAAGCATCTACCAGGAAAAAGTTTTTTTCTCGCATAAACCCATTTTCAAAAAATAAAAACTAAAACTCTCTCACAGTAAAATGCTCTGTGCTTTTTTTTACGCTATAATCAACGGTTTTTTATTGTCTGAGCAGTAACCACAGTGTCTAGCACAAACAACGATTTATCAACATTTCAAGGGCTCATCCTCGCCTTACAACAATACTGGTCTGAACAAGGCTGTATTTTATTACAACCCTTAGACCAGGAAGTGGGAGCAGGTACTTTCCACCCAGCCACTTTCTTACGCGCGATAGGACCCGAGCCTTGGAATGCGGCTTATGTGCAACCGTCCAGAAGACCGACTGACGGGCGTTTTGGCGAGAACCCAATGCGCCTGCAACATTATTATCAATTTCAGGTTATCTTAAAACCGTCTCCCGATAATATTCAGCAACTGTATTTAGATTCATTAAAACACTTAGGTCTTGATCTACTTGAACACGACGTACGGTTTGTTGAAGACAACTGGGAATCACCTACCTTAGGTGCCTGGGGATTAGGCTGGGAAGTCTGGCTTAATGGCATGGAAGTCTCTCAATTCACTTATTTCCAGCAAGTCGGCGGTTTGGAATGTAAACCTGTCAGTGGCGAACTAACCTATGGACTTGAGCGTATTGCCATGTACATTCAAGGGGTAGAAAGTGTTTATGACCTGGTCTGGACCAAGAGTCCTCAAGGTACTGTGACTTATGGTGATGTTTTTCATCAGAACGAAGTTGAAATGTCAGAATTTAACTTTGAGCATGCCAACGTAGAGTTTTTATTCACTTGCTTTGATACCTACGAACAAGAATGTAAAAAATTAATTGCCAAAGACCTGCCCTTACCGGCTTATGAAATGGTATTAAAAGCCTCTCATACCTTTAACCTATTAGATGCGCGTCATGCCATTTCTGTCACAGAACGACAACGTTATATTCTGCGTGTTAGAAACTTATCAAAATCGGTTGCAGAAGCCTATTATCAACGCAGGAAATCATTAGGTTTCCCCATGCTAGTCACTGAGCAGGGAGCATAATTATGTCGGATAACAAAGATTTATTATTTGAACTAGGTTGTGAAGAACTACCGCCTAAATCACTATTAAAATTAAGTAACGCGTTACTTAAGGGTATTGAAGCAGGTTTAAAAGAATCCGAGCTAAGCTATACCACAGCACATGCCTACGCCACACCGAGACGACTTGCGGTTATTATTAAAGATTTAAATACCGCTCAACCCGACAAATCTGTTGAAAAAAGGGGGCCCGCTGTGCAAGCCGCCTTTGCAGAAGATGGCTCGCCTGGCAAAGCAGCTCAGGGTTTTGCCCGAGGCTGTGGGGTCACAGTTGAACAACTCGGTCGATTAAAAACCGATAAAGGTGAATGGTTAGCCTTTAATCAACAGGTTAAAGGACTGGCTACCGAACAGCTAATACCTGATATTATCCTTAAAAGCATACAGCAACTCCCTATTGCCAAAAGAATGCGCTGGGGAAGTTATAACACTGAGTTTGTACGTCCGGTACACTGGGCAGTATTGCTTTTTGGTGAACATGTTATTAAAACCGAAATTTTAGGTTTAACTACAGGCAATCAAACGCAAGGCCATCGCTTTCATGCGCCACAACAAATTACCATCAGTCAGCCTGACCAATATCTGAACAGCTTAAAACAACAAGGCAAAGTAATTGCTGACTTCGCAGAACGACTCGCCATTATTCAGGAAAAAGCCAATGCCGCAGCTGAATCAGTTAATGGTATAGCTCATATTGAAGCGGATTTACTTGAAGAAATCACTGCCTTAAATGAATGGCCAGTACCTGTACTGGGTAATTTTGATTCACGTTTTCTTGATTTGCCTGATGAAGTATTAATCACCACCATGCAAATCAACCAGAAGTATTTTCCAATCAAAAATACAGATGGTAATCTGCTACCTCACTTTATTACCTTTAGTAACATTGAAAGTACGCACCCTGCATCAATTCAACAAGGTAATGAACGGGTGATTATGCCACGTTTAGCGGATGCTGAATTTTTCTGGAAGCAAGATAGAAAACAAAAATTAGAACAGCGAGTCAGCAGTTTAGAAAGTATCATTTTCCAAAAAACATTGGGGACACTGGCTGACAAAACCCAACGTCTGGAAAATTTAGCAGGACATATTGCTAAACAATTAAATGCCGATGTCACTTTAGCAAAACGTGCAGCACATTTAGCCAAGACGGACTTAATGACGAACATGGTCGGTGAATTTGCCAGCTTACAAGGCATTATGGGGCGCTACTATGCCTTGGCCGATAACGAGCCTGGCGAAGTGGCTTTTGCGATTGAACAACAATATTTTCCTAAGCAGTCTGGCAGCCCGACACCTTCCAGCACAACAGGACAAATTCTTTCACTGGCTGAAAAAATTGATACGCTCTGTGGTATTTTTAGTGCAGGTCTTATTCCTACGGGAGACAAAGACCCTTATGCATTAAGAAGAGCGACCTTAGGTTCGCTAAGAATCATCATTGAAAACCAGTTAGATTTAGATATCGTTGAGCTGGTTAACTTTACCTTAGCGCAATTTAAACACGATTTTGAGCTAGCAAAAATCCAACAATTAGTGGTCGACTTTATTTTTGATCGCTTAAAAGGCTATTGTTTAGACCAAGGTTATACTGCGGATGAATTTGAGGCGGTGATTAGCGTTAAACCCTCGCAACCCTTAGATTTTATGCAACGTTTACACGCCGTAAAAGCCTTTAGGCAATTACCAGAGGCAGAGAGTTTAGCCGCTGCCAATAAACGTATCATTAATATTTTAAAAAAATCCGAGACTAAACCCGCTGATTCAATAGCCGGTTTAATTGAAGTCGAAGAAAAAAATCTATATACCGCAGCGAACAATTCAGCGACAGATATTCAGCCTTTATTGCAAGAAAAAGATTATCAAGCCACCTTAACCCGACTGGCATTATTGAAAGATGATGTCGATGCTTTTTTTGATAATGTCATGGTCAATACCGATGATTTAGTTTTGCGCGCCAGTCGATTGGCATTACTCTCCATGCTATCTCGCCAATTCTTAAAAATAGCAGATATTTCTAAATTACAGTAATGACCCAGGCCTACGTTTTATTAGACCGCGATGGCGTGATTAACCATGACTCCGATGACTATATTAAGTCAGCAGACGAATGGCATCCTATTGCAGGTAGCCTTGAAGCCATCGCTTTATTTAATAAAAATAATTACAAGGTGATTGTTATCACCAATCAATCCGGTTTAAGCAGAGGGCTTTATAACGAAACCACGCTAGATGAGATACACCAAAAAATGCATCAATTAACGGAGCAAAAAGGCGGTAAAATTGATGCTATTTTTTACTGTGCTCATGGCCCTGAAGATAATTGTTTATGTCGAAAACCCAAGCCCGGTATGCTAGAAAACTTTGCCAAACAATACAACTGTACACTGGAAAACATCTATTTTATTGGCGATAAACCAGGTGATATCCAGGCAGCAGAAAGCGCGGGTGCCAAAGCACTGCTGGTTAAAACAGGCAAAGGTGCAAGCACATTAAAGAACAACCCGGATATTAGCCACCCCATTTTTGAGAATCTTTATGACGCAGCAAAATTCATCGTCTCAGAACAGTAGTGTTAGAGTCTATATAGGCTCTATCCTGTTATTTATTTATATCGTTTTTTCTGTATTTATCTATGGCTCGCTCATTATTTTATGTGTCATATTTCCTTTCTCAGTCCGCTATAAAATAGCCGATTCATGGGTTGCCTCAGTTCTATGGGTAACAAAAATGTGTTGCGGCTTAGACTATCATGTTGAAGGCTTGGATAACCTTCCCAAAGACCAGGCATGTATCGTGTTAAGCAAACATCAATCCGCATGGGAAACCTTGGCATTACGTTTGATTTTACCCACACAAATCACTGTATTAAAACGCTCTTTAACCTGGATACCCATTGGCGGCTGGGCCTTGGCCACATTAAAACCCATAGCCATTGACAGGAAAAACCAGAGAGTAGCTTTACACACTTTAGTTCAGCAGGGAATTGAACGACTCAAAGAGGGTTTGATTGTGGTTATTTTTCCTGAAGGCACGCGTGCCGCAGTCGGTGAAGATAAAAAGTTCAATGCGGGCGGCGCCATGCTGGCGCACAAATCAGGCTATCCTGTAATCCCACTTGCCCATAATGCGGGTGAGTTCTGGCCCCGTTATAGCTTTTTAAAATTCCCTGGAACCATTAAAGTCAAAATAGGCCCTGCTATCGAGACTCAAAA
>CAYMPX010000156.1:0-6751 GCA_964392135.1 uncultured Methylomarinum sp. | reverse complement strand
GGTTAGACAATTATCAGTTTAATGCATCTACACGATCTATAGCGACCGTAAACCTGGCTAAAACCATTTATCAGGATGTGAAAAAAGGGCAGGCAGACCTTGGGGGGGTCAAGGGGCTGAACCACGTTTTATTGACACGATTAATTAAATCATTGGGAGGTAGCCAAGCAAGAAAATTTAGGCGTGTTGATGAGTCTTGTCTTTCTAGAGGTATTGTGGGTTTAGATTATTTAACGAGTTACCTTCGGGCTAAGAAGGGTGAAGTTAAAGCGAATAGTAAGAAAGAAAAGTCATCGGAGGAATGGACATTACTTTCTAAAGGCTATGAGCATGTGCATCAGATGAGAACAGATCTTAAGGATAAACTGGGAAATGATGAGAAAATTAAAAATATTTTCCAGTTGAGCTCAGAAATGTCGGATGATATGAATGTTTGGGGCGCGGTAAGTTCGGATAGAAATAGGTTGGTTGAGAATATCAAGGGGAGTGAATTAGCTTTAATTAATAGTAGTATTAAGGGCTATGCACTACGTTGGAATAATCAAACGCATAGAGTCAAGGTGGGTGATGTATTTGGTATTATTTCAACTGACTCAAAGCGGCTGGAAATTACAATCATTAGACGGCTGCAACAATTAGAGGGGGATGCTGTGCAGTTAGGTGTTGAGGTGATCGGGTTTGAATCTGACCCGGTTTATGTCTATCGATCAGCGGATAAAAAAAATGGAAGTTGGAATCTGTTTTTGCCTCGAGTGGAAGCGCTAAAAGAGGTTGACAGTCTGGTTTATAAAACGGGGGATTATAAGATAGGTGAATTTATTTCAGTTGAGCATAATAAGAGTGTTAAGCCGTGCCGGTTGACTAAATTAATTAATGCAACGCAAGCAATAACTCAGACTGAATTGTTTTTTCTTGACGAGAATGCGTCGTTTGACTAGCTGAAAAGTTTATACACAAGAGAAGAAATACTTTCAAATAAATCTATTTCTACATTTTTCGTGCTTAGATAATGGTTGTTTTGCGGGCAGGATGGCAATGAGTGCGATTTTTTCTTCTTCTTTTTTGTTGTTTTTTCTTGATTTTGGGTGTTTAACAATTCACCGCCGGCTTTTTTCCACTCCATTAAATGGGTGATTTCTCCACTATCAAGCCAAATACCATGTTTTGAACAGCGATCAACAATCACGCCACTGCGGTGAGCAAAATTGACTCTGTTCATCAGTATTCTACAAACAGGGCATTTGACATATTTAACTGTCTGATAACTTTGGTAGCGGTCTTTGTTAATATTTCTTATGTGTTTTAAATTAATCTCAAAGACATTTGAAACGCTATTTTCCAGTAATATGTCTATTTCGCCCGGATCAAAAAACAAACCAAAGCATGTTTTGCAACGTTCTATATAAAAAGCGCCATTGATATCTAGTTTGATAGTTTGTAACGTCATGTCACAATGTGGGCAAATGCGACCAGATTGTCCGGTTTTAATGCTGTATTGATGCTTACCGTGTAGGTCAACATCATTACGAACATTACAATAGCGACAACGATTGATATTGGCAGGTAAAGGTGCTGAGCAGGAATTACATTTTGCCATATTACATTTGATCCAGAATGCTTTGTTTTTTGCTGGCATATTCCTGATCTGTTATTAACTCTGCTGCAAACATCTTTTTTAGTTGCAATAATTTTTCCATAGGATCATCGGTTGCAACTTGGGGCTGTGTTGTATTCTGCTCGGTCAGTGTTTGCGCCATGGTTTGACCTAAACCAATACCTGCACCCATTCCCATACCAATGCCTGCACCGCCCGCTTCATTCCTTGCTGCCTCACGCATGGCTTCTAATTGTTGGACTTTTGCATAATCAAGACCGACTGCTTTAGCCGCGTGGGCTTCTGCGGTTAAATCTGCAATGCGGTTGATACGTTTTAAGGTTTCATCATCAAAGTCGGTGCCTTCGATTCTAAAATCGGTAATATCAAAGCCAAGTTTACGAAAAGCCATGGAGAGTTTTATAGAGATGCCACGGGCTATTTCTTCTCGATTAGCATCAATTTTTGCATAGCTGAATTTACTTTCTGCCAGGTAATCGCTAATGGGGTGAATGATACGCGCAGACATGATATTTCTAAAATCATCGATATAAAAATCAGAATGGCTGCCTGCCACGTTAACAAAGAAGTCTTTTGGGTCATAAATTCGGTAACTATAATTTCCATACGCTTTTAAGCTAATGGGGAATTTATATTTAGGGTCATCATATTTTATAGGCGATGTTGTCCCCCATTTTTGATCAAGGACTTTGCTTTTTCTGTAGAAATAGAGTGCCACCTTATGTTCACTGTCAAAGAATTGCATGAACTTTTTGACAGTGGTCCAGAAAGGGATATTATCGGTTTTAAGATCAATTAAACATGCCTCTTCAATGATGGATTGCACTCTGCCCTGGTAAACAAAGATACAGCCTTGCCCTGGGCCAACGATGAGTTGAGAGGCGTTCTTGATTTCGTCACCATTTTCTGTCCATTGAGAGAGCAAAACATCTGTCGGTGGATTTTCCCATTCGATAACAGAACGGAGTTGTCTTTTAATACCATCAAGTAGTGACATAACATCCTCAATTTAAGCTGATAGTTTGGTAGAATTTGCTTTAGTATAATAAATCCTGGGAGTAAGTGTAATGCTTGGAACGTTTAAAAAGAAACAGCCGGTTATGGGAAAAAATGTTTTTATTGATGATAGTGCGGTTGTGATTGGTGATGTGATCCTGGGGGATGACGTTTCTGTCTGGCCAACCACTGTTATTAGAGGAGATGTGGAACGTATTCAAATCGGTGATGGCACCAATGTTCAGGATGGCTCTGTTTTACATGTTTCTCATGCCGGTGATTATTCAGCCACAGGGCATCCTTTAAAAATTGGTAAAGGGGTTACTATTGGGCATCGTGCCGTTGTACATGCGTGTACCGTTGGAGATTATTGCTTGGTGGGTATTGGCGCGATCATTATGGATGATGCAATATTGGAAGATTATGTGATGCTGGGCGCAGGGGCTTTAGTGCCTCCTGGAAAAACATTAGAAAGTGGTTATTTGTATGTGGGGATGCCCGCTAAACAGGTTCGTCCCTTAAAAGACGCTGAAAAAAAATTTTTAGAATATTCTTACAAGCACTATATACTTTTGAAGGATGAGTACATAAAAGCAGGTGAAAGGTGAAAGGCGAAAGAAGCTACCTCTGCTCTTCCTTTCGCCTTGTACCTGCTGTTATTCTCTTTCAGAATTTAACTGCGCAATAATATCGGCTGTTTCCGGGCGTATTGCTCGCCAGATATAAAAGGCTTCTGCGGCTTGTTCTACTAACATGCCTAAGCCATCTAAACTTTTTTCTGCGCCTTGCGCTAACCCCCAGTTAACAAATGCGGTGGGTTGTTCGCCATAAGCTAAATCATAACAGACAGCCTTTTTAGCGAGAAGTGAATCGGCTAACGGTGGCAGTTGACCTGTTAAACTGGCTGAGGTGGCGTTGATAATAAGGTCGAATTGTTGGCCTTTAATTGCTTGGTAACTACAGCCTGTGATCTCGCCTAATTGAGCAAACTCTTTACTCAGGGTGATTGCTTTTTCTACTGTGCGGTTAGCAATAACAATATGAGCAGGTGATTTTTCCATGAGTGGTTCGATAATACCCCGGCTGGCACCGCCTGCACCCAAGATTAAAATACGACGGTTTAATAGAGGGATAGCGTGATTACGGGTTAAATCAGCAACCAGACCTATGCCATCGGTATTGTCGCCTAAAATTGAGCCATCTACTTGTAAAACCAGTGTGTTAACTGCCTTGCTAAATTGTGCACGTTTAGACAGCGCATCCGCACGTTGCCAGGCAAGTTCTTTTAAAGGCACGGTACAGTTAAGTCCTTTACCACCTTGCTGAAAAAAGTTATAAACAGCCTTGTCAAATGCCTCAGCAGGTACATCTTGTGTATCGTAAATTAATTGTTGCTGTGTTTGTTCTGCAAACAGACGGTGAATGCGTGGTGATTTACTATGCCCGAT
Source organism: uncultured Methylomarinum sp. (assembly GCA_964392135.1). GTDB lineage: Bacteria > Pseudomonadota > Gammaproteobacteria > Methylococcales > Methylomonadaceae > QPIN01. The sequence goes on along the minus strand of CAYMPX010000156.1, from coordinate 2,692 downwards.
AGGGTGACCAAATACTGCGTAACGATCTATTGTATTCATGCGTTTACTCGCTTGATTATCCAGAATTCCCATAAAATGCTTAAAATAACAATGGATAGGGCAATGGCTATGTCAATCCAGATGAAGTATTCATAAAAAGCACCAATAACAGAAGAACTGCCTAAAAACAAACCGACCAGGCTAAATCTTGAACCGATACGTAGTCCATCTAGCATGGTTGCTAAGGATAAAATTAATAATATCACTAACCCCGCACTTTCGGGGGTTAATTGCCCTGATTTTTGTAACAGGAAAGCACCTGCAACTACAAATAATGAGGTGGCCCAATGGATTGATTGTTCTTTGACTATCTCTTTAAAGTCACCCTCTTTGTGCTTTGACTGTAACCATGCGATAACAATAGCAAAAATAGCAAAAACTATGACCATAATGATCCAGTAGCCGTAACCATCGTCTGGAGAAAAGTCGGTAATTGCAATACCTGTAAGTGACAGGATAAGAAGAAAAATTAAAATAGCTTCTTCAATCTGAAATCGTTTTCGGTTTGTTATCGTTTGGTTTTCTTGCATTATGATTTCCTGTTATTATTTTTTTAACCATTGAGCAACAGATTTTGCGTAATAAGTTAGTATGGCATCACTTCCCGCACGTTTAAAGGCGAGTAACGATTCCATCACCACTTGTTTTTCATCTAGCCAGCCATTCATTGATGCGGCTTTTAACATGGCATATTCGCCGCTGACCTGATAAGCAAAAGTAGGCACAGCGAACTGTTCTTTTGCTCGGCGAATAATATCCAGATAAGGCATGCCCGGTTTGACCATAATCATGTCTGCGCCTTCGTTTAAGTCGAGTTGAATTTCACGCAGCGCTTCATCTGAATTTGCTGGATCCATTTGATAACTGGATTTGTCAGCTTTGCCTAAATTAGCTGATGAGCCGACAGCATCTCGAAATGGACCATAGAAACTAGAGGCATATTTTGCTGAGTAGGCAAGGATTTGGGTATTGAACTGTTGGCTGGATTCTAATGTAGATCTAATCGCAGCAATTCGACCATCCATCATATCGGAAGGTGCAACGATATCAACGCCGGCTTCAGCATGAGAAAGGGCTTGTTTACATAGCACCTCAACCGTTTCATCATTAATGACATAGCCTGCGCTGTTAATAAGTCCATCTTGACCGTGCGAGGTGAAAGGGTCTAAAGCAACATCGGTAATAATACCTAAATGGGGGCAGGCTTGTTTTAATGCCCTTACACAGCGTTGGGCAAGTCCTTCCGGGTTGTAGGCTTCTCTGGCATCATCTGATTTTTTGGCAGTTGCAGTGACGGGAAATAAAGCAATAGCGGGAATGCCTGATTGATGTATTTGAATCGCTTCTTTGACCAATAAGTCTATGGAAAGACGTTCAATCCCCGGCATAGACACAATTTGTTCTGTTTTATTGTTCCCTTCAATAACAAACATCGGGTAAATGAGGTCATCAACAGAGAGTGTGTTTTCTCGCATTAAGCGACGGGAAAAATCGTGATAACGCATTCTTCTCATGCGTGTGCCTGGAAAAATGATGTTATTATGTGCCATATTATTTTAGAATGATTTTTAGTATTGGGTTATGGTGCAATCAAGTCTCTGCAACCCTCTTTTTTAAAAATTAATTGTATCAGTGTACCTGTATTATAGGGTACTTAAAAGAAAGGCATAAGGCTTTAATAAGGTGATATTTTTTATGAAAATGCAACATAGTAAAAGACTTTTTTTATTCGCTATCTTTGCAATGATGCTTGGGTTGTTTCCTATGAGCAAAGGTGTTGCAGCTGATCTGGTTGCACCTCAGGTTGCGATTAAGAATGCATCTAATGAGTTAAAAGAAAAGCTGCAGGACGAAACATTTACCAAAGATTTTGCAAAAATTAATGCATTTGTTGAACAGACTATTAATCCGCATGTGGATTTTAATAGAATTTCAGCGTTAGTTTTAGGTAAGTTATGGAAAAAAGCGACGAGAGATGAAAGAGCAAGATTTAAGGCTGAGTTTAAGACCTTATTAGTAAGAACGTATTCTCGTGCTTTTGTCGAGTTTAAAGGCTGGTCTGTACGATTTTTACCTTTAAAATTGGCAGAGGGAACTAAGAAAATCATCGTTAAAACAGAAATTCTACAGTCGGGCGTTCAACCTTTGGCGATTAACTATCGTATGGTGTTAAGTAAAGGGCAATGGAAAGTGTATGACATTATGATAGAAGGGGTTAGTCTGGTGACGAATTACCGTAGTTCTATTAAGAATGAGTTTAAGAAAATGGGTTCTTTAACTGCGGTTATTGATCGTCTGGCGAAACGAAATCTAGTGGCATTCGCTAAAAAAGACCAGTCATAATAGTGGCTGTTTATGTTTTGCTTTAGCTCAGAGACTGATTGTAGCGCGGACTTCGATCCGCTCTACATCTTGCTGAATTTATCGGCAGTGGATTAAATGTGTTGTTTACTTTGTTTTGAAAATCCCACAAGACAGGGTTTCGTGTTGTTCTCGCATCATCCTACAGTTAAATTTTTTCGGATAAAAATCATAAATCCACAGGTTTGACTCGCTACCAATTTTATAATTACTCCCTGAAATGATCGACTATCAGCCACTCTATAAAACCCTGTGTGATGCAAAAGCGGAGACATGGGTTGAGCTAATACCC
>CAYMPX010000155.1:0-6768 GCA_964392135.1 uncultured Methylomarinum sp. | reverse complement strand
GAGGGCTTATGCTCCTACAGGGCGTATTAAATTAATTTGCCGTGGGCATTTTTTCTCTTAGTTTTAAATAACGCTGATAACGCTGCCTGGGGATTTCTCCGTTTTCAGCCGCAGACCTTACGGCGCAACCTTTATCATTAACATGCCGACAATTATTAAAGCGACATTGCTCAATCAAGGGTTGGAACTCTCTGTATCCCCATGCCAATTGCTGCTCAGTTAAATCAGCCAGTCCAAATATAGCAACCCCGGGACTATCAATTAAATCGCCACCTTCAGGTAAATGGTAAAGTGTTGCTGCGGTTGTGGTATGACGTCCATGCTTGGTGATTTCGGAAACCGTATTGGTTTTTAATTGTTTATCGGGAATCAAGGCGTTAGTTAATGATGATTTTCCTACCCCTGATTGACCAGCAAAAATACTGATTTGATTGTTTAAAGCGGTTTTTAACTCACCTATACCAATGTTTTCAGCGGCACTGACTTTATGCATTGTGTAACCCAGGTCTTGGTATTGCTGTAATTCCTTTACAATGGTTTGGGTGCTACTCAAATCAATTTTATTTAATACCAAAACTGCATCTATATTTTTAGTTTCACAAATAGCCAGGTATTGGTCGATAAGTAAAAAATCACAATGTGGCTCGGTAGCAAATACCACATAAATCTTATCTATATTGGCAGCCACAGGACGGGTTTTTTGATTTCGACCAGGGCGCTTTAATAAAGAGCGTCTGGGTAATATTTTTTCTATCCGTCCTTGATTAGTGGATGACTTGGTAATCATCACCTGATCCCCGACGGCAACTGTCTCTAGTTTTCGTCGGGTTTGGCATAGAAAAATATCGCCTGATATTTCCACTGCAATACCTTGTCCAAGGTGAGAAACAACCAGTCCTTCTATGAGTTCAGTCATTATTTAAATGACATTTTAGATTCTAAATGCGCAATACGAATCGCTGCGGGAGGATGGCTGTAATGAAACGCAGAAAAAAGAGGGTCTGGTGTCAGTGTGCTGGCATTTTCTTCGTAGAGTTTAACCAGACCGCTAATCATTTTGCTGGCTTTTGCATTGTTAGCGGCGAAATCATCCGCTTCAAATTCAAATTTACGTTGAAAGTAAGCGCTGATCGGTTGCATAAAGAGGGTGAAAACAGGTGAGACCAACATGAACAGTAATAATGCCGCTGCATTAGAATGTGTTTCCACCCCTAAGCCGCTAAAAAACCAGTCCTGGGTAATTAGCCAGCCTAAAATGGCAAAACTGCATAAAGTCATAATTGACGAAGCAATAAGCATTTTGACTACATGTTTGCATTTAAAATGACCTAATTCATGGGCTAATACGGCTTCCAATTCTTCTTCATCTAATGAGTCAACCAAGGTGTCATAGAACACAATACGCTTATTGTTTCCCATGCCGGTAAAGTAAGCATTACCATGACCTGAGCGTTTAGAGCCATCCATGATAAAAATGCCATTGCTATTAAAACCACAACGGCTTAACAGACCTTGAATACGGTCTTTTAATGAACCCTCTTCCATAGGGGTGAATTTGTTAAATAAAGGGGCGATAACGGTAGGAAATAACCAGCTCATTAATAAAGAGATAGACATTAAAATGGCCCATGCATACAGCCACCATAAATCACCGATACTCTCCATCACCCAAAGGATCAAAGCCAATATAGGCATGCCAATGGCAATGACTAAAGCTAAAGAAATGGCCTGGTCTTTAAAGAATTGTGACAGGCTGCTTTTATTAAAGCCGTATTTTTCTTCGATAACAAAGGTTTGGTAGAGGCTGGTTGGGATTTCAAACACCGTCATAATCAAGAAAATAGAGGCAACAGCCGCTAAGTCAGTTAACATGGGTGACAATCCAAAAGATGCCGATAAACTAAATGCAAGGCTAATCCCGCCACCTAAAGTCAGTAGCAATAAAAAGATAATGCCAATAACACTGTCTATATCGCTTAATTTACTCTTTTCTACCGTATAATCCGCTGCTTTTTGATGTGCTGCTAGTGATACAGTGTCTTTAAATGCATCGGGAACTGCCACTCTATGTTTCGACACAAATGATTTCTGGCGCATGGATAGCCAAAATTGAATGGCATAAGAAATAACTAAAGCAATTAAAAATATAAAGGTAAATGTATTCATTGGGGTTGATTAAACATCAGGATTTTAAGAATTAGCCATACAGATTAGCCAATGCTACAATTTAAAGCAACTCTCATCATACTGGAAACAAAATGCCACAGGATTCGAGCAATCTAATTTGGATTGATTTAGAAATGACCGGACTAGATCCTGATAATGATTTAATTATTGAAATTGCAAGCATTGTAACCGATAAACATCTTAATACGCTTGCAGAAGGCCCCGTGCTTGCTGTGCATCAGTCGGATGAAGCGATTGCAGCAATGGATGACTGGAATCAAAAACATCATGGACAATCTGGCTTGATTGAGCGTGTCAAAGTATCGACAGTGGATGATGCAGAAGCAGAAACACAAACCATTGAATTTTTAAAGCAATGGGTGCCTGCGAATACCTCACCGATTTGTGGTAACAGTATTGGTCAAGATAGACGTTTTCTTTACCGATATATGCCAAAACTGGAAGCCTATTTTCATTATCGTAATATCGATGTTTCTACGCTTAAAGAATTAGCCATGCGTTGGGCGCCTGATTTACAAAAAGGTTTTCAGAAAAAATCAGCCCATAAAGCACTGGACGATATTATTGAGTCAATTGATGAGATGAAGTATTATCGCGAGCACTTTATTAAGTTCTAAGGATGAATCAACTGATAGCAATTGCTTTTGGCGGAGCTTTTGGCGCTGTATTGCGATTTATGGTTTCAACCGGTGTTTATCAATGGTTAGGGCGTGGTTTTCCTTACGGTACCTTAACGGTTAATATTCTGGGTTCTTTTCTTATTGGTTTAATGACCGAAGCATTGCTGTTACAGCGTGTTGCCATATCAATGGAATTTCGTTCCGCTATTTTGGTTGGTTTTTTTGGTGCCTTTACCACCTTTTCAACCTTCTCGTTGGAAACCTTGTATCTAATAGAACAGGGTAATTTAGTTAAAGCCTGTTTAAATATATTAATTAGTGTTTTTGCCTGTGTTTTTGCGGTATGGCTGGGATTGTTAGCGGGTAGAACGCTGTTTATGTATTCAGGTGGTATTGTTCGCTGGATGAGCTGGGTATTTCCCTATGCCTTGGTGGCTGTTAATGCGATAGTGGCGTTTTTAATTGGTTTGATAGCGACTGCCTTAATGCAAAAAGCAGCCATCACTATAGAATATAAAATTACTATTCTTGTGATTTTGACGGGTATTTTTATGACCTTGTCGGGATTGTATTTGATGCTTTATTTAGTTGAAGACGGTTTATCAATAAAAACCAATTTGAATGTGATGGTCAGTGTGTTTGTGATTAATACGCTGGTTTGTCTATCCTTTTTGTGGATAGGATTATTGACAGGTAAACAACTATGAGCCAAAGAGCGGTGATGATAGCGCGTGTCTATACGCTGGAAGGACATGATCATTTAAATCAGGTGCTGGATATTTTGCAGCATCAGCAAAATATTGCCGGTGTCACCGTTATTCGTGGTATTGCGGGTGTGGGCCGTTCAGGAGAAATGCACACTTCATCCTTGCTTAGTTTGTCGCTGGAACTGCCTTTGATTGTTGAATTTTATGATGTTCCTGAAAAAGTAGAAAAAGCGATAGAGGTACTTAAATCGCAGCTTAGCTTAAAGCATATCGTTAGTTGGGCAGCTACGGCACATATAGACCCAGCATCTTGATTTTTTTTTAAAAATCCAATTTAACCTATATTACTAAAGGTATATTTTTAACATGTTAGACCCTCGTTTATTCAGAACCGATCTTGATGAAGTTAAAAAGCAATTAGATAGACGTTCTTATGCTTTTGACACCGCTGCGTATGAAAGCTTGGAAAGCAGGCGTAAAGTGGTTCAGATTAATACCCAGGAATTACAAAATGAGAAAAATAAAAGTGCAAAAAGCATAGGACAGGCCAAAGCCAAAGGTGAAGATATACAGCCTTTATTAGATCAGGTTCAGCATTTGGGTAATCAGCTTAAAGACGCTGAAACAGAATTATCAGGCATTCAAAATGAAATGACTGCCTTAATGGAAGCCATTCCTAATATTCTTGATGAACTTGTCCCCGCAGGTAAAGACGAAGAAGATAATGTAGAAATTGCGCGTTGGGGTGAGGTTCCCGAATTTTCTTTTCAGCCTAAAGATCATGTTGATCTGGGTGAAACTAAAGGTCTGGATTTTGAATTGGCAGCAAAAATTACCAGTGCCCGTTTTGCCGTTTTAAAAGGGTCTTTGGCGCGTTTACAACGGGCAATTATTCAGTTGATGCTGGATACGCATACCGCAGAGCATGGCTATTCTGAAACCTATGTGCCTTATTTGGTTAATGCGGATAGTTTGTACGGAACAGGGCAATTACCAAAATTTGAAGCCGATCTGTTTAAAGCCAGTGAAGATCCGGCATTGTATTTAATACCCACCGCCGAAGTTCCTGTCACCAATATGGTCAGGGATGTGATTGTTGATGCAAAAGAGATGCCGTTAAAGTTTGTTTGTCATACCCCTTGTTTTCGTAGTGAAGCGGGCGCTTATGGACGCGATGTAAGAGGTATGATTCGTCAGCATCAATTTGAAAAAGTTGAATTGGTACAAATTGTTACAGCCGAACAATCAGAGCAAGCACATGAAGCGTTAACCCGTCATGCAGAAAATATCCTTAAAAAGTTAAATCTACCGTATAGAAAAGTATTGTTATGTGCGGGAGATACCGGGTTTTCATCATCTAAAACCTATGATTTAGAAGTCTGGTTACCAGGGCAGGGTAAATACAGAGAAATTTCTTCTTGTAGTAACTTTAAAGATTTTCAGGCGCGTCGTATGCAGGCACGTTGGCGTAATCCTGAAACGGGTAAGCCAGAATTGGTACATACCATCAATGGTTCGGGGTTGGCAGCAGGGCGCACTTTAATTGCAGTCATGGAAAACTATCAGGATGAACAAGGTCGAATTCATATTCCTGAGGCATTAAAGCCCTATATGGCTGGAATAGAGTTAATTGATTAGCCTGCTTATTTTGTAGTACGCTTCAAGAGTGTGCCGCTTAAAATAGATAATAAGCAAGCCACCGTATAAATAAAATACGCTCTATACCTTAATGATTTATTCAATAATTGATTTACATTTCTAATGACAATAAAAACACGCTTTGCTCCTAGCCCAACGGGATATTTACATGTCGGTGGTGCTAGAACCGCTCTTTTTTCATGGCTGTATGCACGCAAGCATGGGGGGAAATTTATATTAAGAATCGAAGATACTGACTTAGAGCGTTCTACTCAGGAATCGGTTAATGCTATTCTGGAAGGGATGACCTGGCTGGGACTTGAATATGATGAAGGACCTTTTTATCAAACGCATCGCTTTGACCGCTATAAAGAAATTATTCAGCAATTACTCGCTCAAGGGGATGCCTATTATTGTTATTGCAGTAAAGAAGAGCTGGATACCTTGCGCGAACAACAAATGGCTAACAAGGAAAAGCCTCAGTATAACGGTAAATGTCGTGATGAAGCACATGATGGGGATGGCAAACAAGCAGTTATTCGCTTTAAAAACCCGAAGGAAGGCGCGGTTGAGATCAATGACCTGGTCAAAGGTCGAATTGTGGTATCCAATAAAGAACTGGATGATTTGATTATTGCCCGGTCGGATGGCACGCCAACCTACAATCTGACCGTCCTGGTGGATGATATGGATATGGGCGTTAACTATGTGATTAGAGGGGATGATCACATTAATAATACCCCTAGACAAATCAATATTCTCAAGGCATTAGGCGCTGAATTACCTCATTATGCGCATGTGCCGATGATTTTGGGTTCAGATGGTGCCAGGTTGTCTAAGCGACACGGTGCGGTCAGTGTCATGCAATATCGTGCGGAAGGTTATTTGCCAGAGGCATTGCTTAATTATCTCGTCAGACTTGGCTGGTCACATGGCGATCAGGAAATTTTTTCGCTGGATGAAATGATCGAGTTATTTGATCTGGATGCTGTGAATGTTTCAGCATCAACCTTCAATACTGAAAAATTGTTGTGGTTGAATCATCAATATATGATGAATAGCGACCCAGCGCATGTTGCGCATCATCTGAGCTGGCATGTGGGAGAGCTGGGCATTGATCCAGCACAAGGTCCTGATCTGATTGACGTGGTTAAAGCCCAGCGTGAGCGTTGCAAAACGTTGGTAGAAATGGCAGAAGTCAGTCGTTATTTTTATCAAGAGTTTGAATCGTATGATGAAAAAGCCGCTAAAAAGAACTTTAAACAAGGTTCTGATGAGGTATTGCAGACTTTAATGGATGCATTTACTCAAGTGCAAGAATGGGATGGTGAAAAACTACATCAAATTGTGCTTGATACTGCAGAAACGATGGAGTTAAAGCTGGGTAAGGTCGCTCAACCTTTACGTGTAGCTGTCTCAGGTGCAGGTGTATCGCCTGCTATTGATGTCACATTATCCTTGTTAGGCAGAGAAAAAACCTTGGCAAGAATGGCGCGAGCCATTGAATTTATAAAAGAAAAAAACAAAGACTAGACAATGTTAAAAAAATCCGTATAATTATTGAACTCAACTAAGGGGCCATAGCTCAATTGGGAGAGCGCAACACTGGCAGTGTT
>CAYMPX010000154.1:0-6785 GCA_964392135.1 uncultured Methylomarinum sp. | reverse complement strand
AATATTAATCATTACTGCAGTATCGGCTTTTGTACTGTTTGCATCCGGGTGTAGTGAAAAAATGACCCATCGTGATGCTATGTCCAGCGAAATGGCAGAGACTGTTAAACAAGCCAGTAATAAAGCGGATCATGAACAACTTGCTGTGAGTTACGATAAAGAAGCAGCCATACTTTTGAAAAAAGCACGAAAACACGAAAAGTTAGCTTCAGTTTATAAATTAACTGACTATTCAAGAATGGCTTTGGGTGGCGATGCTGCTCGTCATTGTCGATCAATTGCCAAGAAATACCGGGAAGCTGCTGCTGAAAATTCAGCATTAGCCAATCTACACAGACAACAGGCTGAAAAATTTAGTCAATAATCTTGTAACCGTTCACCACCGCCTCCCTAAATTTAGCAAAAATTTGATTTTAAGCAGAATTTATTAAATTTGGCAGTACAAAAATAGTTATATCAATAATTTACAAAATATTGTAAGGCGAAATTCTATTTTTTATGGAGGGTAGGTGAACGGTTACTATTTTTTACCCTACTAAGGAACGAGGATTCGGGTATTATTAAATTCTCGCTCCTAAATTAAGACCCTATGTTTTTATCAACTAAAATACGAGTCATCACCTTTCATATTCTAATCGGTGCAATGATTAGCGTTATCTTGTTACACCCCATTACTAAAGCAGTTTATTGGTTTGAGTTTAATAAAAGTCTGCAATTAAGTGCATATAAAGACATCTGGGCTTTTCTTGTTGATCGTTTTACCGATTCTTTTCGAATGGAAATGATCACTATGAGTCTGGTTTTTGCATTATTGGGTGGAGGTATTGGTTGTATCTTCGCCATTTACCATTTGTCTTTAATGAGGTCACATCAAAGAGTTCATCAATTGGAAAAAGGACTTGCCGAAGATTTACCTACTTTGATTAAAAGTAATGAAAATGAACGTCTTGAATTTAAATCATCTATTCGCTGGGACTTTAGGCAACAAAAATCAAATAAAGACCTTGAATCAGTGATCGCTAAAAGTATTGCCGGATTAATGAATCACAAAGGCGGTAATTTACTCATTGGTATTGATGATGGCGGTCAGGTCGTTGGCTTGGAAAATGATTACCAAACATTTCGACATAAAAACCGTGATGGCTTCGAACTTTTTCTTATGGATTTAATAAAAATACGATTGGGCGGTGATGTGTGTTCACTTGTGCATTGTGTTTTTCATGAAATAGAAGGGAAAGATATTTGTCGCATTTTTATAGAATCTTCTGCAACACCAGTCTATTGCAATACGGGCAAAGTATCCAGGTATTATTTAAGAACAGGTAATGGAACACGGGAACTTGATGCAAGAGAATCTTTTGCTCACATATCAAAAGAACGAGTAATCTGATGCAAGATAGAGATACCTTGAAAAGATTGAACTTTGCCACCATATTAACTCGCTGAGTAGAGTAGTGACTGTTAAAGTATATTTTTAGCAGGCTTTTGTTGTTGTTTTTTCAATCACATCACGAAATATTTACACCCTGTTGCTACACATAAATCTATCTTTTTTGCTGACATTTAGTAGCGGTCTCTCCTGGTTTTAATGTCCTCCACCATGCCCCCCGCCATGCCCTCCGCTATGTCCTCCACCATGCTGACTTCTACTATGCACCCCGCCGCTTCGATGAGCTGGGCTGCGACGACTATGCCCTACACTCTGCCGTCCCTCATGTGCTACTGTGTGCCGACTGCCCCCGTGTCTAATGCCGACCGCGACGTTATGTCCTCGTCCATAGCGAGAAGCGTGACTCCCGATGTGCCCACCACCACGATGGACAGTATGGGACAAGGTACCATGATCATTATAACCTTGGGAGTGGGTTGCCCCGTGGTGTAGTGAAGTGTAATGCACTCCGCCATAGTGGCTCCCATACCAGGTATGCGGGTAACTCGAATAGCCGAAAAAACCTGAACCCCCTGAATAATAAGGCGTGTAATAATAGGCTGGATAAAGATCCTCGTAGGTTATTGTTCGGTAGCTATAAGAAGGGGTTGAATTCGTTGTATTCGTTGCAGTCTGCCGTAAGAGGTAACGAATGACTTCCTCGCTGACAACGGCAGATAACAATTTGTCTATATCTTCAGCGTCCGGGATAAAACCAACTTCGCGGCTCTCAAGAAAAACCAGCATAGTTTCATCGGAAACACCACGCTCTGCCAGAAACAGAATGTCTTTGAGACTTATTTGCTGTGTACCAGCATGGGCAATGCCAAGCCACGCTATAAATATCAGACTTTTCAGTAAACGCTTCATAGCTGCTTCGCCTGAGGAGACGGGCTACGGATATTAAAATCATAAGGCACCCTCGTTGCTAGTCGCAACAGGTATTTTTGCTGCTGTTGTGAAAGTGACTGCAGTATGCCGTCCAGTTTTGAACTGACACCCGTTCCCGAAGCGGTGAAGCGATTGTACAATGCCAGCAGAGCTTGCCCTTCGTGGAGTCTGGTGAGCTTTGCTGGCGGCTCATTGGCGATTGCTATTGACCAGTAGTCTGATAACAGAGCGCTCCAGTAGGCGGCAAGTAATTCGGGAGTCACCCTCCGCCCACTACGCCGTTGATATGTGTATGCATCGTCTTCCGAAACAGAAATGATAACCACAGGGCGGGTACTGCGGTATGCCAGGAACACCACAGTATCCTTACCGGCTATGCGACCAGGTTGAAACGTTCCACTGCCAAAAGGAGCGACTTCTTCAAGTCGGTTTACAACGGCTTTACCTCGTGCGGCAACCGATGGATACTGACCTTCATCTCTAATCACAAATAGCTTTATCCCCGACAAGGTTATGATTCTGTGGTGATGGCCTCCGGCAGCCGTTTCTGTGAAAGCTTCGTCATTAAAGCTATTTTGAAGGAGGGTATTATTTGATACGCTGAGGGTCGATGCAACTTCTACCGGTTGTGCATTTTTATTGATTGCATGATTGTGACCATCAGCTGCATCTATAGGGTCAGAAGTAACCAAGGCACCCGATTTCTTCTGCGCCGGGTTTGCTGACGGGTCAGGTTGTGTTTCAAGATGCGTAGCCTTTAACATAGCCTGAATCACTGTTTCACTCACACCCAGATCCATCAGACGCGAGATATCCTCTGCCTTTAATGCGAAAGTAGAATCCGTTATTTCAATAAGTGCTACAATATCTTGATTACTATAGTCTTTGCTGCTGAGCTTGATTACATCATAGACGGTAATAGCATAGACCTGCCCGCAGACAGTAAATGCAAAGACCGTGGCAATGATGAAAGAACGAATGGCATAGTCGATGGTCATGATCTGTACCGTATTACATGGAGTGGCTTTCCGTTATTGCACAACAGTAAAATACAGAGACTGTAGTGCGAGTCATGGAAGAGCAGAATCCAGCAATATCGAAAAGCAGTATTTATCCTGAAATTTTCATACAAACATGTATAAACACGACACTTCCATCACTTTGCCAGTAGACAAACATCGCAGTACTTTAGTTCAGGAATAGGTTTAGTCATCAATTAGATAAGGAAGTTTAGATATGCCGTTAAGACCTTTAAAATCTATGATCATGGAAAAATCAGGTGAATGATGGATCTAGCACAATCTATTGATTCCATAGTACTTAAAAAATCTCCCGCTTAACTGAATAGGTGAATCTCAGATTTTTTTAAAGCACTGTGAAACCAATACCTTGCATTATGATTATTTTTACCAAAAACGAACTCCAAAACTTGAGTTTTAATATTCAGGAGGTTATTCATGAAAAGAAAACCTGGCACCTTAGAAATTGTCTCATTGATGAGCAAGACTATTTACATTGATAATTCGTCATTATCAAATCTTCACCAACAAATATCTGCAAGATTCAAAAAATAATCCAATGCATATTCTAATCATTGAAGACCAACACAAAACCGCTTCATTTTTAGCTAAAGGACTAACGGAGGAAGGGTTTGTCGTAGATATTGCCATTAATGGCGTGGATGGTCAGCATAACATTGACCATATTCATTATGACTTGATTATTCTGGATGTGATGCTGCCAGGGAAAGATGGTTGGTCTATTCTTGAAGATTTACGGCAGGCAAAAAGACAAACACCGGTATTACTGTTAACAGCAAGAGATAGCGTTGAAGATAAGGTAAAAGGTCTGGAACTGGGAGCAGATGATTATCTGGTCAAACCTTTTGCATTTTCCGAGTTATTGGCTCGCATTCACTCCATTCTTCGAAGAGGCCCTGTACGTGAGATAAATATTATCAACATTGTTGACCTGGAAATTGATGCAGTACGACATCAAGTTAAACGCAACGGAATTCGGATTGATTTAACCCCTAAGGAGTTTCAGTTGTTACTACTAATGGCCAGAAGACAAGGTGAGGTTTTATCTCGTACTTTTATAGCCGAACAAGTTTGGGAGATTAATTTCAACAGTGATACCAATGTGGTTGATGTCGCTGTCAGACGGTTACGGCGTAAAGTCGATGACGATTTTTCACATAAGTTAATCCATACTGTTCGGGGCGTTGGCTATGTTTTCGAGAAACGCTAAAAGGACTCCGCAATGGTCTTTAGCGGGGAAATTAGTGATGCTTTATGTACTAACTGCAAGTACAAGCTTATTGCTGGCTTGTGGTTTTCTTTACTGGACATTGTTAAGTAATATTGACCATGAACACAAGGAATTACTGTCCTCCGAATTGGCAGACTTGTATACGGTTCTAGAGCAATTACCGCTTGATCTGGCTTTATTGAAAGATCTGGTCGGGGAGGAATCAGCACATGCTTATGAAGCCCATACAGCATCATTTCATCCTTCTTCTGCACACTACTCCTATTTTCGTGTATTAAATTCACAGCAGCAATTGCTTGTTGAAACAAAAAATATGTCATCCCTGTTTCCTGTGCTGGTTTTTCCAGAATATAGCAAAGACCGGATATTGCCATCTGAGGTAAAAATTAAAACAGAAGATGACCGGATATTTTTATTAATCACCCGATATCTGCCAGTTGATGGCGATATGGCTAGCGCTTGGCAAGTTCAGGCGGCACTTAATGTAACGCAAGATGAAACAGTCCTGTTGCAATATCAAAAAATGTTGGGCTTAGTCTTGTTAATAGGACTTTGTTTTTCTACACTTGCTGGTTTCTGGATTACCAGGAAAGGCTTAAGACCTTTAAACAAAATCACTCAGGCAGTACAGACTATTAGTATAAACCACTTACATGAGACTATTTCTTCAGAAAAATGGCCAAAAGAATTAGCATTACTCGCATCTGCTTTTGATGAAATGTTGAATAGACTGAATGAATCCTTTGCCAGATTATCGCAGTTTTCAGCAGATTTAGCACATGAACTACGAACCCCGATTAATAACTTGATGGGGGAAACAGAGGTCGCACTGTCAAGACAACGATCACCTTCAGAATACCAGCAGATACTGGAATCCAATATGGAGGAGTTTAATCGACTTAACCGGATGATTGAAGAATTATTATTTCTATCCAGAGCGGAGTCACCGGAAACTCAAATACATCGCCAGGTTTTAGTTCTTGAAGATGAACTGGAAACAATTACTACATTTTATGAAAGTTTAGCCGCTGATAAAAAAATTGAGTTTCGAGTTGTTGGTAGTGCTAAAGTTTTTGCTGACCCTCTGTTATTGCGTAGAGTACTGAATAATCTTATTGCCAATGCAATTAGCTATACCGATATGAGAGGTAAAATTAATATACAGGCTATACCCTATGGGCATTATACTGAAGTTCATGTTTGTGATAATGGTATCGGAATCGATGCGAGAGAATTATCGAAAGTATTTGATCGCTTTTACAGAGCAGATAAAGCACGGACTAAAAATACACTAGGGACAGGTTTGGGTTTATCACTCGTGAAATCAATCATGGAATTACATAAAGGCAGTGTCACTATTAAAAGCATAATCGGGCAAGGTACAACTGTCGTGTTGCGCTTTCCATCCAAACAATCCGATAAATAACAAAATCATACTACCCGGTTTGCCTTAAACGGTAGGATGCGCTGATGACAGGAAGCGCATCCTACCTAATGGTATGTTTGATGCGCTCGGCACATTGCTTCGCTGCTCCTCAATAATAGCTCCTGCATTATTTTATCTACGGGCTTCCTGCCCCTTGGTGCATTGCTCTACTACACACTGTCCATGGTGTTATTCAACCCTCAGCGCATCTTACTTGTTTATTTATAAGCCCAGAGTAGATCCGTACCTGCCTATTAAGATAGCATATTATCAAGACTCATCATGATAATAAAACCAAGCATTAATGAGAAAGTTGCAAACCGGGAGCGTCCCTTGGAATGTGTTTCAGGAATAATCTCTTCACTGATAACAAATAACATTGCTCCCGCAGCAAAGCCCATTGCAATGGGTAGGATTGGCGTAAAAACAGTCACCATAGAGATACCTAGCAAACCGCCAACGGGTTCAACCAACCCGGTTAATGTTGCAATACCGACAGCTTTCCATTTGTTATATCCCAGACCAACGAGAGGCAATGCCACAGCCAGGCCTTCCGGTATATTTTGCAAACCAATGGCAATCGCTAAAACAATCCCGTTTTTCATATCCCCTGATCCAAAACTAACCCCAACAGACATACCTTCTGGAAAGTTATGGATGGTAATTGCAATAATAAATAACCAGATTTTTTGCAATGACTCATGACTGGCATCGGGTACAGAATCAAAATGTAAATGAGGTAAGCGTTGATCTGCAAGGTGCAAAAAT
>CAYMPX010000153.1:0-6789 GCA_964392135.1 uncultured Methylomarinum sp. | reverse complement strand
TGTGGAGCCAAAAGACCCGTCAGGATTCGGGTATTATTGAATCCTCGTTCCTTAGTGTGCGCCTATTATGATGGGGAATATATGAAAGCCAGACAGGATATGTGTTGTTTGTTTATAAGCATAAAACAATTATAGTCAAACTGTAATTATTATAATTTAGGAGGTTATCATGACTAACACTGAGATTGATACAGATGCCGTAATTAAAACACTGAATAAAATTCTGGAAGCGGAGTTGGCTGGTGTGGTTCGCTATACTCACTATTCCTTAATGGTTTTTGGTTTTGGTCGTATTCCCATTGTTTCCTGGATGCGCGGTCAGGCTACTGAATCCTTGAACCATGCAAGTGAGGCCGGTGAATTAATCACCCATTTAGGCAAGCATCCTTCTCTGGGTATCGGACCGTTATTAGAGACTCACCGTCACGATATTGGAGATATCCTGAGGGAGTCGCTGGATCATGAAATGCTGGCACTATCTGAATACAACAATCTTCTGCAACTGGTTAGTGGTCGTCATGTGATGCTTGAGGAGTATGCTCGTCGCATGATATCGCTGGAAGAAATGCACCTTGGCGATGTACGCAAGATGCTGCGAAAACCGGGTGAATAAGTTTGAAAAGGGTGTACTTATATAGATCCTAACCTGATCGAATGGTTAAAATCATGTATTTATGAATGCCCCCGGATAAACAGCTCTTTAGAGAAAAACGCTTGTAAAGCATTTAGATTTTCCTGATTACCCATAACCAGTATTAGCAGACCTATTGCTTATTCATTATGTAACAATGACTGAATCTTATGCATTATCAGGTAGATGTTTAACTGTTAATCAAATGATTAAACCAGATTTTCCAGTGCTGATATTTTTCAATCAACGCCTTATGCTCATTAGTCGTTGGTATATATTCTGATTGCCTGTAAGGCATCGTAGCCATATTAGTAGTCAGAATAGCGACACCTTGTAAGCCGGAATGTTTTTGCATAATCAGGTAAGTAGCTGCCGGGCTGCACAGAGCGATTCCTTGTTGCAGGCATGGCAGTGCAGACAGTCCGCCGGAAAGATAAACCCGGTGGATTTTAGCCTGTTGATTAAATTCCTCCAAAATCAGTGCCACCCGAAAGATTATGCCTTCCAGTAGCAAACTTGCAACCTGCTGTTTTGTTAAATGATCAATCGCTTTGGAAAATTCCAGGCCAATATCCGGACGAAAAAAAGGTGCGCCAATCCCACTGGGTTCAGCAATGCAATAAATATCATCACAATCAGCCAGATTTTCAATCTGGCATGAACAATAGGGGTAGGATTGTAGTGCAGAGGTGATGGAATTGAGAGTGCCTTCTATAGCAATGTAGTTACGTTTATTACTATCCTGATAAACCAGAGTGCGAAGATAATTACCGGTATTACCCTTTATTTGTTCAGGTTGATAGCGAACCACAAAACCGCCTGTACCAAGATTGACCAGAACCTCTGAATCATCATTCGCGACACTGGCCAGCAATGCGGCAGACTGATCGGTAACGCTAGTCTTTAAAATAGCGCCACTACTCAGTTCCAAATTGAGACCAGAAGAGCAACAAATTTCAGGTAAACACTGCAGCGGGATATTAAAAATATCACATAATGGCTCTGACCATTGCCCTGTATGAATATCCATCAGCAGCGTTCGTGCAGCCATAGAGGCATCTGTCAGATAGTGTTTCCCTGCAGTCCAGCGCCAGATTAGAAAACTATCTAAAGTACCCATGAGTAAGTTTTTGTTAATAATGCCTTGCAGTAATTCCGGTTGCTGTTGCAGCAAGGCGCGTAGTTTGGGTGCAAAAAAATAGGCTGTCAAGGGTAATCCTGTCAGTTGCCGGATAAGCGCTTGTTGTGTTTGTAATTCAGCGCAGCTTGATTTTCCCCGGTTATCCTGCCATGAAACAAGAGGGGTCACAGGAAGTCCACTGCCGCTATCCCAGATCAGAAAAGATGAGCGTTGATAACACAGACCTAGCGATGGATGTGCTTGACAATGACCCTGACATGTTTCCAGCAACTGCTCGACTGTTGCCAGATAGTCCATCGCGTCACTGACATAATGACCTTTGTCGATGGAAATTATCGGGGCAGGTTGTAAGAAAACAGTCTCAATCTGAGTTGTATTGACGCATATTGCGGCTTTGATGGCTGTTGTTCCCAGGTCAAGAACAATAGTGTTTAATGCAATAGCCATTTTTGTGCACAAGATTCAACTTCTTTCTCTACTGTAGCCCGATCCCATTTGAGCGTTTTTGCACAGAGCTCTGCATACTGTGTTAATTCGGTTTTTGTCATTCTGTATAAGATCAGTAACGGTAAGCGCCGTCGCAGAAGATCTTCCAAATGGCATACCATTTCATGCGTCAGGCAGAACATGAAATCAGCAACAATTAATGGTACATTGACGGTCATTCGTCTGGCCAAATGTGGATCCTGCTCTATGCTACGGAAGATTTCTGCAACACGTTTGCCGTGTCTGCGCAGTAACCAAAGCGTACTTTCGCTATCGATACCCAGGTGTAATGCTTTTTGGGTCATCTGTGCTGACCAATCCTGGAAGTTTTGTTCGGGCAACCAAGGCAGAGGAGCGATGCCCGTTTTACAGCTTATATTTTTGCCCAGATATTTGCAAACTGCATCAACTATCTGTGCAGCATCTTCACGTGATGAGGTTATCTTCCCACCAATAGAATAGAACAAGCCATTATTTATTGATTTTAATTCCCAGTCACGACTGATCTTAGAAGGTGAATGCTTTGCACTGTATTGCAACACCCGCAGCCCTGCAAATTGCCCCTGAATGTCTTTTTCTGTCCAGTGCGTGGTTAAAGCCAGATTCGCCTCGCTAAGCAGGTAGTCTATATCCTGTTTTTCAACAGTCACACGATTGATATCACCCTTATAATTCGTATCTGTAGTGCCTAGCAAAGTCATACCATACCAGGGAATGATAAAAAAAACCCGCCCATCGCTTTTAGCGGTTAAAAGCAGTGCTTCATTTTCAAGTATTTTGGGGAGGATTAAATGCACACCTTTAGACAAACGGCACCATTGCTTTTCAGGCGGTGATTCAGACATCCATTGCCCCGTCGTTTTAACAACGACTGATGCCATAACGCTGTAATTTTCACCTGTTATTTTATCGCTAAGTATAGCCTCATGAACCAACCCATTTTCGTCTGATATTTCAGTAACCTGGCAGTAATTTAAGCAGGTGGCACCTGCAGCATGAGCACCACTAATAATTTCCAGCACTAATCGTGCATCATCGGTTTGTGCATCCAGATAGGTATAACCACCGTTTAGATCCGTATTATCAAGACCAGGAAAGCGATCTGAAAACGCTTTAGCACTGAAACGACGATGCGTTTGCTGCGTATGATAAGTACCGGCAAGAAAATCATAGATTGATAAGCCGATTTTCAAGCGTAACGAT
This sequence comes from uncultured Methylomarinum sp., assembly GCA_964392135.1. Taxonomy (GTDB): domain Bacteria; phylum Pseudomonadota; class Gammaproteobacteria; order Methylococcales; family Methylomonadaceae; genus QPIN01. Next base: position 3,328 of record CAYMPX010000153.1, on the reverse strand, counting down.
CCAATTCGACTGCGCTTATTAACCGGTACGCCAAAACGAAGCGGCCAGACACGATAAGGTGCCGCATCAATCAGCCGTTGTCTTTCCATGAGTGATTTTTTAACCAGACCCAAGTCCAGGGTTTCCAGATAGCGCAAGCCACCATGAATCAACTTGCTGGAAGCAGAAGAAGTACCACTGGCCCAATCGCCCTGATCAACCAGCAAAACCTTAAGTCCTCGCAGAGCGGCATCATAGGCAGTCCATGCACCATAGATACCACCACCACAAATCAACAGATCAAACTGCTGACGTTTAAGCGGAGTACACGGCCTTTGCATCAGCCCCTCATTTGCAATGCTTTAGAGGGGTTATCAGTAATCAATATATCAACCTCCAGATCCAGGGCTTTTTGAATTTCCTGTTGCGTATTACAGGTATAGCTCACTATCAGTTTGTTATGATCGCGCAGAAACTGCACTAAAGCTTTATTGAGGGTACTGATGGGATGGCACAGTCCGGCAAGAAATTTATCCTTGATAAATATTTTCTTAACATCAGCGATGCGCTGTATGTCTCTGGATGCGTAAACCAGAGGAATCTCGTTGCCAAATTGACAGGCGTATTTCAAGCAATTCAGATTAAACGAAGAAATAAATACATCCCGGTTTTCTGAGCTACCTAAAATTTTCAGGCATTGTTGCATTTTAATCTGATGCCTTTGGAGGTCTTCCCAATCGCGATTTTTAATTTCAATCTGTAGTTTACACCGACTTCTATACGTGTTTACAAACTCTTGTAAAGTAAAAACAGTTTCCTGCACGTCAGCACCGCTAAAATAAGCGGCAAAATTTAACTGTTTAAGTTCTTCATAAGTAAAATCATCAATACGTTTACCTGGATAACCGAGTTTGTCGAGGAAGCGATCATGATAGAGAACGGATACTTCATCTTTAGTCAATTGGACATCTGTCTCAATGCCGTCAATTGAGTATGCCAACGCTTTGTTAAATGCCAGTCGGGTATTATCTGCCGCTTCTTTTCTGGCACCTCGATGCGCATAAATATAACAAGATTTTGAGTAGTCGGTTTTCATGGTTGTTAGACAGTAAACACTTCATATTCCCCATTATGGGTAGTATCGTTAGAAAATAGCATTCCTTTTATTCAGTGCTAAAACAGGCTCGAATGCTGTGATTCACTATAAGATTTGATTGTTATTAGTCTTGATATTACAGCATATTATTTTTAATTACACCTACTGCAGGTATGTTTTTACACAGAACCTCAGGCTTTAATTGAATTCAGTTTCTATTTTTACCTGTTCAAGCTAAATTTCAGAAAATCTATTTCCAGAATAGTCACAAACCTTTTACAAGGATTACTGTCTTATAGTTCCTGTTTCGCTCTTTCAAAAATACAGATGATTGACAGTTGATCACTCAGATCTGAAAATTCAGCTCATGTCATCCATCAGGTATTTTAACCACAGCGTTGACAATTTTTCCTGAACCGAGTTTTGTCGCAGCCGGGCATGGAGATTGTCGAAGTCCACTCGATCCAGTTGCTGATCCTGGTTGTAACAGGAATAGACAAAGTATTCTTCGCCCGAATCAGGATCAATATGCTTACACAGACATTGCGCACAAACCCCTTTCATCATGCATTGCATCGGTGAATTAATCGAGCCGATGGCTTTATGATGTTTTTTTAAATAGGGTTCCAGCACCCCATGTCGGGCTTGTTTGACCGCCGCCATCATCCGGTCTGAACCAATCACAATCAGATGATCGACATCATCCAGATGGATAGGCGTTTTACCCAATTCTCCACGGGCATAGGCCAGCATGGCTTCGACTATATTGCCGACAAAACTTTTATCCTGAGGCCGCATCACCGGAATAGCTACATTTCCAGGTCGCTTATCCACAGACCAGACAATGAGGTCGGAAGCTGCTTCAATATCTTCCACTTTGAACAGATCTTCACGGTTACGGTAACCGGCAAAATAGATCACCTGATTGCCGGCTGCCCGTAATACCTTGCCAATGGAAAACAGCACCGCATTACCCAGTCCGCCACCCAGCAACAACACAGTCTGACCTGAAGGAATATCTGTCGGTGTACCGGTGACCCCCATCACTACAAGTGGATCGCCGGCTTTCCAGGTGGCACAGAGTCGCGTGGAACTGCCCATTTCCAGTGTAATCAGAGAAATCAAACCATTTTCCTTGTCTACCCAGGCGCCGGTCAAGGCAATGCCTTCGGCGGCCAGCACGGTACCTTTTTTAACTGGAGCCAGTGTTTCATAATTCTGTACCCGGTAAAACTGACCGGGGCAGAATTTTCTGGCTGCCTGCGGTGCCCGGACAATGACTTCTATAATAGTCGGCGTCAGCCGGTTGATAGCTACAATACGCGCATCGAAGGCATCATCCAGTTGTTGCTGAAAACTGTGCAATTTCTTATTACGCTGTATTTGTTGAGACGGATCCAGCGCTGCAATATCCTGTTCAAACAGTTTGACCACATAAGGATAACCATCTTTGGCGCTGGCCATTGCTTTGACGACATTGCCGGCATATACAGGGTGGTTATCGCCATAAAAACTGATGAATTTACCATTGCGATGATAGGAGGTAAATGGTGCCGGTTTGCCAATTTTTGGTATCAAGGTATCTTGTTTGGCAAGCAATGCCGGTTCGCTTGCCACCCACTCGGGTTCATAGCGTTGATAGAATTTACCATCCATCTCAAAACTGTCCGGATGCTCCGACTCATAAATTGTATTTGGCGAGGTGCCGGCGGCAATAAACAGGCTGCGCAGATTGACCTGCAACTCGGTCTGTTTTTGCCATTTGCCATCGCGCTCCTGCAGTTTGTCAAATTTCACTGCCTGCAGGTGTTGGTACGGGTCAGCAATGGCTTCAACAGGACTCATACCTTCTGCCAACCAAATCCCTTCTGCCAGTGCCTGCTGAATTTCTTCGTGATTTTGTCGATAGGCAGGCGCATCCTTAATGCCTTTACGGTAAAACAGAGTGACACCACCCCATTGCAGTAAAAACGGCAGAAAATCGGGGGTTTCCTCGGCGGCATTGGCTCGCTCGCGTTCGGCCTGAATAATGCGACCATCTGCCAGAAACTCATCTAGAATTTGCAGTTCTTCCTGATCATAACCTTGTCGAATACTGTCTTCGCCATAGACAGACAGAAGCGTTTCATAGCGGTGTAGAATTTTACTGACCTGAACCGGGTAGTAAGCCAGTAGCTCTGTTGCGGTATCGATAGCCGTCAGTCCACCACCGATGACACCGGCCGGCAAACGAACCTGAAGATTAGCCAGAGA
>CAYMPX010000152.1:0-6797 GCA_964392135.1 uncultured Methylomarinum sp. | reverse complement strand
CCTATGGTGTTGTTTTGATGCCAGCCAAAGAAAGGCTGTTTAATTCGATGTAATGCGGCAAGTTGTTGAGCCAATAGTTGTTCTGATTGTTTAGTCCCAGATGCAAGTGATAGCATTTCTAAAATTAGAAATGCCTTGTTATTTGACATACCATAGCAAATAACCTGTGGGACTTTAATGGTTTGAGTGTTGTCGAGTGCTTCAAGCCCTTTAGATTCAGCCGCAAACATATCAAGTAAACGGGGTTGATTTATCTTGATAAAATAGCTTTTGTTTTTCCCTTGTAATTGATAAGCTGAGTTAATACAGCCACCTGAGACAGGGCTTATTTTTTCGATTGAAAAAGGCTGTGCAGTGACCTGTTCAATTTGTTTACTAATCTGTTGCCAGTTTATTATCTCAAGCATTTAGACTAATTGAGCAGGTAATTCGATTTGCACTTGATTTCTCCCTTTTTCTTTGGCGCGATACATGGCTGTGTCCGCTCTTTTGATTAACGAGTCTTTATTATCATTGCCTCGTAAGGTGCTAATGCCTAAGCTGGCGGTTAACTTTAAAATATCCATACCATAAGCAAGCGTATGATTTTCTATTTGCTGGCGTATTCTTTCGGCAATGATTTTTGCACTATTAAGGTTAGTATCACTGAGTAAAATAACAAACTCCTCTCCCCCATAACGAAAAACAATATCACTGTCTCTAACCGCTTCTTTAATGCAGTTGGCCGCAGTCATTAAGGCGATATCGCCACACTCGTGACCATAGGTGTCGTTGAAGTTTTTGAAGTTATCAATATCAAAGAAAATAACAGATAATGGACGAGAGTTTCTATTGGCTAATTTTATTTCACGCGTTAAAGAGCTATCGAATGCAGATCTATTGTTGGTTTTTGTGAGAGGGTCTGTGTAAGCCATTTTTAATGCTTGATTATATAGTGTCGCATTTTTTAGTGGATAGATTAAAGTGCAAAGCAGGGTTTCTAATAGACTTATTTCATTCGAACTAAATTTTTGTCTACGCATTATTTGCAAGCTACCCAGTTGTATACCTTCAATTTTTAATGCATAAGTACAAGAGTATTGAGTGACTATGCCTTGTTTTATTTCTAATCCAAAGGCTTCATTGCTATAAACATAGCCATTGTGAGGCACCAGGTCTTTAATTTTGTTACTGAATATTTTGATTAATTCATCAAATTCTAGCGTGGTTTGTAATGCGCTACTAATGTCGTAGTGATGTAAACGGGTGGTTTTTACTGCTTCAAAAGTATGGTTATTTACGACTTCTAAGTTTCCTGATTTCTTTTCCATGAACTATCCCCAAAGTGTTTTTAACTTTATCTTGCCTGGTGCTTAAAGTTAAGCTAATTTTATACCATAAATTTAATTTATATATGTATCAATTAGTTATACTGAATTAGTCAGGTGTTGTTGTTTTTTTGTCATTGAAGGTGGCAATATATTGCCGTCATTGAAATCTGTTAAAACACCTGTGTAACTAAGATCTTGCAGCATACGATCTGTTTTGAAGTCAGGGGGGTAAGATAAAATTAACGCGGTTCATCCAGGATTAATTAACTAGTCGATATAATGAGGCGCGGTCATTAAGTAGTCATGTAGTCATGCGTTTTTGATAATACATAAGCGCGTATTATCAGAGTGTTTTATAATTGGTCGTTTTGGTTTTTAACCCCATTAATTAGGAAGTCATATGAAAAAAATTTCGTTATTTGTTTCTTTGGTTGCATTGTTGTTCTCTGCAGCTGTATTTGCACACGGTCCTGTTCGCGGAAAAATGACAGCGACTATCTCTATTGATGCACCAGCCGACAAAGTTTGGGATGTGATTAGTCATTATGATGATATGTCATGGCATCCAACAATTACTAATACGACTGCAGATAAAGGAAACACTAAAGGTTCTGTTCGTGTTTTAACTTTAAAAGGGGGAGGTGAAATCACCGAAAAGTTAAAAGACTATAAAGCAGACAAAATGACATATAAGTATAAAATTACGGATATGAGCTCAGTTAAAACAATTCAACATGCGGGGAAAGCAGAAGATATCCCTGTTTTACCGGTTGAGAATTACGCTGCAAAAATCACTGTTAAAGCTAAAGGAAGTCAATCAGTGGTCACTTGGGTTGCTACTTACTACCGTGGTTATGTAAACAACAACCCACCTGCAGAATTAAATGAAGCAGCGGCTGATGAAGCGGTAACGGCTGTATTAACAGATGGTTTAGTTAGCTTGGCGCAAAAATTTGACTCCAGTGCAAGTGCTTCAGCGGTTAAAATTACCATGAAAAGATAATTTATCTGCTCTAAAAGTGTAAAGCGGACTTCAGTCCGCTTTACCTTCTAAGGTTTAAAAGCAACTCTACTGACAACATAGCAATAATATCTCTTTCCTTGAGCTATTCTGCAAAGCTCAATCCCCTTCAACTATTAAATGATTTTGATTGAGGTCATGTCTTGAAAACTTCCCATAATAGAAAAATAACGTCATTTTTTGCAATAGCCATCGTGCTGTTTAGCCCCCTGTTATTTTCAACCCCTTATGCCTTTATTACAGACCAATTAGATAACACGGTGTCTGTGATTGATACCCAAAGTAATAAGGTGATTAAAACACTCACTATTATGGGTAAACCCGTTGGTGTAGCTGTTAATAATAAGACTCGGCAGGTTTATATCAGCACCCCGAATGGCGGTGGCTTTTCTGTTTTAGATGCTCAAGACTTTAAACAGATAAAGCAAGTGAAAGTGGGAGGGGCTTCATTAGGTATTGCGGTGGATGCAACAGGTGAGCGTATTTTTGTTGCTGATTGGTATGAAAACACAGTCTCTGTTTTTGAGACTCAGAAATTTCAATTAATAAAAGTGATTAAAGTCGGGAAATCGCCTTCAGGAATGATGGTGAGTTTAGATAATCGTTGGTTGTATGTAGCTAACCGTGTCGATGATACGATCTCACAGATTGATTTAAAAACGCTAAAAATCAGAAATACTACAAAAGTAGGGACGCACCCTTTTGGCCTATCGGTAGATAAAAAAGGACAACGTATTTATACCGCAAATGTGGAAAGTGATGATGTCACTATTTTAGAAAATAGCCATTTAAAACGACTGGCAACAGTAAAGGTGGGCGCTAGACCTTATGCCACAGCATTGGCATTAAATGACAGTTTGTTATTTGTAACTAACCAGGACGACAGCACAGTCTCTGTTATTGATACCGCAACATTAAAGCTTGTATCAACAATAGAGGTGGGTGAAAAACCCGAAGGTATTAGTACACACCCTGATGATCGACATGTTTATGTTGCCAATTGGTTCGATAATAATGTCTCTGTTATTGATGCAAAAACATTAAAAGTCACTGATACTATTGAAACGGGAGAGGGGAGCCGGGCGTTTGGATTGTTTATCAGCGAGTAACCTCGTCTCTTTTAAGCGATAGTATGGTAGACTTCTGGAAAATTATTTTAAGGTGGAATGACAATGGCTGAAACAGTAGAAGAATTAACGGTAAGCTATGAAGATGGCGGTATAGAAACCGTTAAAGAATTAGATAAAAAGGTGTTGAGTAAAGGGGCTTGGGCAACCGTTATTTACCGTTACCAGGACTGGAATCGTACCAAAGAAGAATACGGCCCTGATAAATTTACTATTCGTCGTTATCAAAAAAGAAATGGCGAATATTCACAGAAATCCAAGTTTAATATTTCCAGTGAAAAACAGGCAAAAGAGATTATTACTGCATTGCAAGGTTGGGTTGCTGAAGAGTAATCCGTCTTAAATCTATAGTTTATTTTTTGATATAAAAGCCCTAAAGACACAAAGAGAAAGTGCTCTTTTTGTATCTTTAGGGTATTGTGTGTGAGAAGCTATTTATATTTATTCCAGCCATTCAATAATATGATCTTCAAGATCATCAACTTCAGATTCTTTCATCGCATAACTGCTTATTGAAACACCGGCTTCACTGACGGATCCTGGTTTTTTAGATATTAGAGGATGCCATGAAGGTAAGGTCTTGCCATCAATTAATAGTCGGTAGGCACAGGTGGAGGGTAGCCAGTTATATTCAGCAAAATCATGTTGCTTTAAATCCAGACATTCAGGAACTAAAGTGGTACGTTCTAAATAACGGGTGCAACGACAGCTGTCCAAATCAATCAGATTACAGACGACACTGGTGAAAAATATTTCGCCAGTGTCCTCATCTTCTAGTTTATTTAGACAGCATTTTCCACAACCATCACAGATGGATTCCCATTCTTCAGTGCTCATCTGGGATAATTTTTTTGTTTCCCAAAAATTCATAATTTAATTCGTTCCATTAAGTAACAAAAACAGTCTTGCTGAATAACACGTTCATCTAATGTGAGCATGGATGGCATGGTATTTTTATTGGTTTGCAGACTATTATCAATGACGGAGAAGAATTTTTCAGTCACTATCTTTCCAGATTCATCTTTTGCGGTTAATGGCATACGGGTCTGATTAAAAACCTGGCCTAACTGAGTACCGCTGGCTATTTTGGTAAAGTTCATGCGCTCCAGTTCTTTGTCTAGTAATAAATCGGCTTGTTTACTATTGAAACTGAATGTTATATTTTGGTTAATTTTAACTTGAGCGACGGTATGATAAATATCAATTTCCTGTGCTGGAACAGGTAGCTCTGACAATTGAGTGAGATGTAAGCAGCTATTTAAATACTCAAAAGCATGATCAACGCCATATTGTTGCCCCGGTTTTCCGCATTCCAGGGTGACAGAGGGACATAGTTTTGCAAATGCACCACATTGCACGCCTTTAGGTCGGGTAAAGTATACAACCAGGCGTCCAAACAGGCTGGCTAATTGTAAGAATTGATTGTCTAGTGTGGTCACGCAGGCATAATGGGGGTTTAGTCCGGTATTGTTATGTACATCGATACTGGCAAAAACATTTTTTTCTTGCATAATGTCAATAATTTCTGCAGCCGTTTTAGAGGCTTTGCTATCGGCTAATTCTGTTCCTGGCCAGACACGGTTGTAGTCGGGTTGATTATCGAGATGTCTTACCCCTGGACGGGCTGCCTCGGTATTGCCTAAAAAGAAGGTCAAGGCACGGGGAAGTTCCTGGTCACGGTACTTGAGTAATAATTTTTGTAGGGCAAGAAAGCCTGTGGTTTCGTTACCATGTAATAGTACAGAGATAAACAGTGGGTCTTTGCGTTTACCGGATAAATGAAATAACGTGGGCTCAGGAATAAGTGTATGTAATGATTTTGCTGAAATAGTGAGTAGCTCTTCAGGGTATGCGTTTTGTTGTTTTATCTGTGTCATTTAAAAGCCCTCCATTCACTCACTGGATTTCCTGATTGCTGGTTCTTTAAATAGCTTTGAGTCATTAATTTAAAATTATTTTCTGTTTGAGGTGATGGAGACAGTTTTATCATAAACTGGCGTTGCCAAAGACAACCATTTTGTTTATTGGCAAGACGTTGCATAATAATCTCTAGAAAATCTTCAATATCACAGCGACTAACGCCTAAAGATTTTAAGCCTAAAATAGCTCTAGGCATTAATTCGTTTTTTATTAAGGCGTGTAAACGGTGTGTTTTGCCATCTATCCATATAATATGGCTGTCCAGCCCATAACGGGCTGCCTGATAAAAATTGTCTTTTGCTTGAGAGAAGGGTAAAGACAGACCTTTTTCTATAATTTCATCACACAGACTTTTTGATATGCCGTAGTAGAAAGCCGCATTAGCGATAGAATCAATTGTTGTAGGACCTGCCGCAGGTGTTCGATGTTCAATTCTTATGTGGGGTGTGCCATTGTCATCAAAGCCGATTAAAGGTCTGTTCCATCGCCAGATAGTGCCGTTATGTAGTCTTAAATATTCAAAGGCTTCGGCTGTTGAATTTAATTGCACAGGTAATAGCACGGGGTAGTGCTGTAGATTTTCATTGAAGCATTCAAAAATAGATTTTCTAGCATAATCAGTGCCAAAGCTGACCCGTTTTATAGGGCCTTGTGCTGCCCCCGCGTATCCCCCTGTTTCAATGGCTTGTTCAAATAGCGGTACGCGTGATTCATGCCATAAATCTTTAGCAAATAAATAGGGCGAGTTAGCGCATAGAGCCACCATGGGTGCCGATGCCATGATGGATGCATTGTAAAAATGATGGGCAATATTTAAGGGTAATTGAATATGAATTTGAAATGAGGTAGCTGCAGATTCAAGCATGACATCATGATGGTCTAGTTTAAGATGTTCATTACCTATAATCTCCAGATTTACAGGTTTGCCACGCGATTGTAAAATTTGTTTATTGAGTGCGTGGTAACGATTTAAGTCAGACATGTTGGCTAAAGTTAAATCGCTTTGCTTGAGGGTTGGCAGAGTACCAATCATAATTAATCGGTTTTGTAATGACTCGGCATGTTGGTAAGCACTGTCCCAGGTCGATTGTAATTGCTTGTGCATACGACTAAATACATTGCCTGCGATAGGCGTGGGGGTACTGTTTAATTCAATATTGAATTTTGCCAGCTCTTCAAATGCCAGAGGGTTATTGAGAGAGGTTAAAAAATGCGCGTTTGTAGGGGAGGGCTGCATGTTTTTGTTTAAAATACAGGCTTCAATTTCAAACCCCGCGACTGGCGCGCGTGTTGAACACGCTTTTTGCTCAATCATTTTTTTTAGCAATGCGGTTTCTTGTTTGAGTTTTTGCTGAAATTGATTGAAATCAGTTTGATCAAATTGTGAAACAGGTATCTCTTGTCCCATGATGAGCCTTA
>CAYMPX010000151.1:0-6835 GCA_964392135.1 uncultured Methylomarinum sp. | reverse complement strand
CCGAGCCAGATATAAGCACCGTATGCGTTCCCACCGAGGACGGTGGGAACGAGAATATGTTTAATTTTTAGTTAATGCCGAGAGTAGTTGAGTCACATTTGCCATTCCTTTATTTAAGTGCAGCGCTATTTCATCCATAGTAATTTCTCCCTCTGATTTACCCGCAGCCCAATTAGCGACTACCGCTAAACAGGCATAGTTCATCTCCAGTTCTTTGGCTAGCGCGGCTTCTGGCATGCCCGTCATTCCTACCAGATCACAGCCATCTCTTTCCATGCGTATGATTTCTGCGGCAGATTCTAGTCTAGGTCCCTGTGTACAACCATAAGTCCCGGCTGTGCTAATATTTTGTTTGACTGTATTTGCAGCTGTAATTAAGTGTTCACGCAGCGAGGGTGTATAAGGAAATGTAAAATCAATATGGGTGACATGCGTTAGCTCATCAGCAAAAAAAGTATGCTCACGTCCATAGCTGTAATCAATAATCTGATCCGGCACTGCAATATGCGCAGGTGCCATGGTCTCAGTAATACCCCCCACAGCAGCAACAGCAATAATGTCTGTCACTCCCAGTTGTTTTAATCCCCAAATATTAGCACGGTAATTTATTTTATGCGGGGGCAGGGTATGGGGACACCCATGACGGGCTAAGAATATGATTTCTTTCCGATTGATAATGCCGTGGATATATTCAGCGGATGGCTTGCCAAAAGGGGTGTCTAACATTTGAGTGGCAGTGATGTGTAAGCCTGGCATTTGGCTTAGCCCTGTCCCTGCTATAATTGCGAGTTTTGACATGTTTTTTTGATGTAGGGTCATTTAGCTGTTTTCTTCCTTACAAGCATAAATCCCTGCGACATTTCTTAAATAGCCTTTGTAGTCCATACCATAACCAAATACATAACGGTTTTCCACTTCAAGACCTATAAAATCAGCGATAACCGGTTTCTTGTGAGCTAGCTTTTTATCGATCAAAACAGCGGTATAAATAGAAGATGCACCCTGGTTTTTGCAATAATTAATAATCGCCTCAAGCGTGATGCCTTTATCTAAAATATCATCCACTATTAAGATAGTTCTATTTTTAAGGTCTATTTCAGGTTTTTGTATCCAATGAATATCTCCGCCTGATATATCGTTGCAATAACGACTGGCATTAATGGCATCAAAAGTGAGAGGGAAGTTAAGGCGAATGAGTAATTTTCCGGTAATAACCACGCCACCATTCATCACACAAAGAACAACCGGGTTTCTATCGGATAATAAATAATTGATTTTCTCAGCCATATTATCAATGGCACTCTCAATTTCCAATTCAGTATGTAATAAATCGGCAGAAGACTTTATTTGGGCTATTTCATTAAGCATGGGGTAGATTATTTATTTGATGTGATAGTGTTTGCCATTTAGCGGTGTTTTTTAGCTGTTCACGGGAGAAAACAGGCTTGCCAAGCATGGTTTTAAGCCTTTGTTCGCGTATTGCATCTTGAGTGACCGCTAGGTTATTTAAGACTTCTTCGGTAGCGGCTGGGTTATTACAGACTAAAACCATATCACAACCCGCGTGCATAGCGAGCTGAGCGCGTTGGCTAAAATCACCCATAGAAACGGCAGCTTCCATGCTTAAATCATCGCTAAAAATGGTGCCATTAAACTGTAATTCCTGGCGTAAAACCTGTTGAATCCACTTTGTAGAAAAACCAGCGGGTAAGCTATCAATCTGAGGATAAACCACATGCGCAGGCATAATGGCTTCCAAGCCTTCGGCAATTAATTGTTTAAACGGTAGTAAATCTTTTTCTCTTATCGTCTGTAGATCACGCTCATCAACAGGCAAAGTTAAATGGGAATCCAATGCAACAGCGCCATGCCCTGGAAAATGTTTGCCGGTCGCAGCCATACCCGCTGAGTGCATACCCTTTCTAAACTGACTGGATAATTGGGTGGCTAATTGAGGATCTGTTGAGAAAGAACGATTACCAATAATTTCACTCACACCACAATCAATATCAAGCACTGGAGCAAAACTAAAATCAATCCCCACGGCTAATAATTCGGCTGCCATAAGCCAGCCAGCAGATTCAGCAAGCTCAGGGTATTGAGTAAAGGTTGCAGCAGGAGGTAATCGGGTAAATCCGGTTTTAAAGCGTTGTACTCTGCCACCTTCCTGGTCAACAGCAATTAAAATATCGCCCTGACGGGCAGTACGAATACTCTGGATAAGTTGGGTTATTTGCTCTGGATCGGTATAATTACGCGAGAACAAAATGACAGCGCCTGTATTAGGATGGTTAATTTTTTCCTGTTCTAACTGTGAGAGTGTTAAACCCTCAATATCAATCATCACTGGGCCAATAGGTTGTTTAAACATAGTTCCATTGTTATAAATATAAATAGTAAGCTAACTTATAAGGCAAGTGTATGCGAATTTTAATTTTATTTTTAAGTTTTTTTCTGGTTTCTAATTTTGTTTACGCAGGAGGTGACGAAGAGTCAACTGAGCCTGAGATAGAATATTTAGATATGGCTCCCAAATTTACGGTTAATTTGGATAAACCTAATAAATATTTGATGATTAATGTGCAACTAATGGTAGAAGGCTCAAAATATATTGCAAAGATTAAAAAGCATTTGCCCGCATTAAGGCATGAGTTGATTATGCTATACAGTGGACGTTCTGCCTCCGATTTACAAACTATGCAGCAACGTGAAGCATTAAGACAAGAAAGTAAAGAAGTGCTTAGGAAAGCATTAGCTGCCCATTCTAATAGTGATGGTTTCAGGGATGTATTTTTTAGTGAATTTTTAATTAACTAAGGGATGTGTACAACATAACCTTAATAACCTGGAGGTGAGGCTTTAGCCTTGTTAGATTAAAGCCCCCCTTTTTTTCTTTAGGGTGGAATGTTCCTAAGTTAAGATAAAGTTTATTACAAATTTGTAGGGGCAACCACAAGGGATTGCCCCTACGGGTCAATTTACTTTTATGATTTATAATTATTTAAAATAAGCACCCTCTTAAACCTTTAACTTAATGGCTGTGACGGAGCCTGTGGGAACGTGATATTCTTGCTTTGACGTTATTTATACATGTTATTAGCCAGTGGCGAGTTTTGTAGTAAAGCCTTGGTTTTTTCAATCGCTTGTTCAGTATAAGGCAGCACATCAAATTTACCCCAGACAGGTGCTGGCCAGGCAATATCATTTTTATAGCGCACTATATGATGAATATGTAATTGAGGAACCCGATTACCAATAGCGGCAATATTCATTTTATCCGCTTGATATATTTTAGCCAGATTTTCAGCCAGAAAGCTTGACTCTTGTTGCAATACTATTTGCTCTTGTGCTGATAATTGATAAACCTCACTAATCGCTGTTCTTTCTGGAACTAACACAAACCATGGGTATTGACTGTCGTTAATTAATAAAAGTCGAGATAATTTAAAGCGACCGAGTTCGATGCTATCTTGTTGAAGACGAGGATGTAATTGGAAAGTCATAGTTATTTGTGTTGTACTTAACGATCTTTAGGAAAGTAACCATAATAACAATAAACAACCAAAACCAATGAATGCCGCCACTATTTCAGCTCATCCCACACAACCCGAAAATAAATTAGCCGTTTCATTTAAATTGATCCTTGGCTTGTATTCGGTCATTCCGCTGTGTTTTTTGTTGTATTTAGTGGATGTGTTTTTATGGGGAAACACCTTAAAATCACTCTTGCCCAGTAGTCCCAGCCATTTTTTATTGTTCCAGATTTTATTTGGAACACCTCATATCATTGCAAGTGCCATACTGTTAACCAGTAATAAAGAATATCTACAGTTTTTTAAGCCAAAACTGATAATGATGACCGTGTTGATTATTCTAGTGTTTGGGATAGGGAGTTTATTTATTCCTTACAAAGTGTTGTATATCGCCACGGCATGTTGGACGGTTTATCATGTGTTTAAGCAACAACATGGCATAGGAAAGGCTGTCTGCCGCTTGCCGACCTGGGCTTTTTACTGGATGTTATGGCTGAGTGTTATGGCAGGAATCTTTATTTATATGGGGATCTTTCTAAAAGACAGTTTAGAGCCGGTACATGCCGACTGGATTAAGCTAATTACCTCGGTGTTAGCGATGGGTTTAGTTTTGAGTTCAATTTTATGTCAGCGATATGTTACAACACGGTTTGGCAAATACTTCTTATGGGCAAATACGCTGTTAATTGTCAGTAGCTTTTACTTCTATATTCAACACTATTATTTCCTGGCTATATTAATTCCACGTCTTGTTCATGATGCAACAGCCTATGTTTTTTATGTAACGCACGATTACAATAAACATTATGAAAACCCGCAAAATAGACTCTACCAATATGCCAAAAGATGTAATTTACATGTGTTTTTAGTCTTACCGCTGTTGTCTTTTGTTTTAACCTGGCTTTTACAAGCGTATGGGAATGAGGCGGTTAATATTATTACCCGGTTCTTTTTTAGCACAGACATTTACAAAGCTATTACCTTGGGCTTAATAGGCTACTTATCCTTAATGCACTATTACACAGAAGCCTTTGCCTGGCAGGCAAACTCGCCATTAAGACGCTATATTCGGTTTTCGAAATAAGGCATTTTCCGTTCTGAAAAGCTAAGGGAACAATATGACAAGTAAAAATAAATCCTTAAAGCTAAACGAATTTAACAATTCCTCTTTAAAAAAGCTCGCTAAAGCATTAAGCAAGAAATTAAAAAGCCAGCAACTTGATGTCAATGGTGTGCGTGAAACAGCTGCAAATCACTATTTTAAACGTTCATTTGCAGATGAGGCAATTCAAGCCTGGATAGAGGGTCGGAATATTCCAGGTGGAGAAGTGTTACACAGTTTTTCTCAAGCGGTGGGTATGAGTTTTACCTGGGTGTTTAAAGCTCAGGATAGTATCAAGCGAGTCAATAGCCAAGCCATCTCCGCTGAACAAATAATGGTGCTCGATCAATTAATGGACGACCATGATTTAGTAACACTACAAGCATTACTCAATAAAGGACTGCCCGTTGATTTAGTCTATAAAGATCAGGCTTGTCTATTGTCCAAAGCATTAGAGAAAAACTGGACGGGTGGTGTAGAAACTTTATTATCATGGGGAGCCAGCGCGCTAGAACTGTTTGATCAAGCGCTTGCAAGTGAACATAATGGCTTGATAGCCCCTTTTATTCCTCATATTGCCGGTCAGTCACGCCCTCCTGGTCAAGAATATAGCTGGGTCGTCTGTAAACTTTGTCATTTACCTGAAGACCCTGAAGCATTAATTCAGAAATATCTGCCGATTTGTCAGTTGGGTGTTAATGCATTTGATTATAAAGCACTGCATATCGCGGTTAAGAATAAATACTATCAAGCCACTCAGTATTTGCTAGATTACGGTCTATCGCCTGAATTGTGTAATGAACAAAAGACAACGACACTGGTACTGGCAGCAGAAAATGATGACTCTAAAATGATAGAGTTGCTATTACGAGCAGGTGCATTTATTAATAAAATCGGAAGTAATGTGTTGTTAAATGCAGTCAGACACTGTGCCAGTGAAAAAACGCTGCATACATTGGTTCGACATGGTGCTAATGGATTAGATAAAGCCATCAAATATTGTCAGGAAAAGGATTTATCTGTGCAATTAAACGCACTAGAAAATGCACCGCCCAATGGCCCTACTTGGTATCGACAAGCTAAAGAGAGAGGGATTAAACAAATCGAGATTCATTATAGCCAGGCAAATGGTCTACTGTTTTATCCGCAAGATATTGATCAATCAATCGGCATTGGTGGCTCATATAATGGGACTTATCCAACCAATGCCACTGATGCGCTGAAACGGTTTAAATATGAGCTAGAACTTAAGCCTGATAATTGGTTTATTCCTTATGCAGAAAAAATGGCTCAACTAATCGATTTTTCACTGGATGAATTTTTTCAACATGATTTTCAATGTATTATCTACACTAATGGCGAGACTGAAACGGCAGCAGAAATTAAAAAAAAACAGTTTCATCATGTTACAGAACAACAGGAACAATCATTAACTCAGACTGAAGAAGTAAACTGTGAAGTGGTTGAACCTGAGAAAAATTTGGCAAGTGTCAATCATCTTGCTGAATCAGATGCTGACAAAACTGACAAGACCCGAGGTTTAGTTTCAGCTTGTTATAAGTATTCAACAGAAATCATCTTTACAGGTATATTACTGATATTGCTAATGGGGTTGGCTTGGTTATTCGGACGGTTTAGTGTAGTTCATTCAGTTGACTTGAGTTTTTTTATAGGCTTTGCCACCATGATTGTGGTCGGTGTTTATCTTATCTTGATTGATGCAGTTAAATCTCAGAAAACAGGTATAGTCATCGGCTTACTTTGTAGTAGCTGGATCGTTTTGTATGGGCATGTGGTTGCCACAGATTTACATGTAGAAGAAGTCAGTTACTTGACCTGCAAGAATTCAGATTCAAACGCTGTAAATATGAAACAACTCAATAGCAAAGAATGTTATCTTGAGTTTTTAGAACGAAGATTGGGCTACCGCAGTTATTCACGTATTTTGGCTCACCTACAGTACCGAGCACAACAGGGTATTTTTGTCCGTGGAGTTTATACCTCTAGTCTACATAAGGTGCAGGGAAATGAACTTTGGTTTACTTGGGGTTATCAAGCCGTTTTGTTGTTGATATTCGGTGGTTATGGTGGAGGATTGAGTGCGGGAAGTAAAAATGCTTGATTGGCAGTGTGACTGTTTATTACAATTGACGTCCTCACCGACCTAAAGGAACGGTGATTCCTGATGACTCAAGAGCAG
>CAYMPX010000150.1:0-6843 GCA_964392135.1 uncultured Methylomarinum sp. | reverse complement strand
AAAAAACACGATCAACCTGAAAATTACCTGCTGCACGCAGGGTAGAACCTACATTTTCTGGGCTTTTGGGGTTAATTAATCCAATGCTGACTTTCGGTTTTTGCATCTATTTGTTTATTGCCTGTTTTACATGCTGTAGAAGCGCCGTTCTCTGCGTGATGAACGTAAGTGAAGAGCTCACGCCGAGGGCGGACCCTCCCAATAGAATGCTTTTATCCTTCTCCCTGTGTGCTGGTCACTGCATGACTCAGCACTCTTTCCGCTAAGCGCGAAAATGGCATACTTTGAATCCATACCGATCCTGTGCCAGATAAGGTGGCTAGAAATAAACCTTCGCCACCAAAGAACATACTTTTCAGTCCGCCGCTCATTTCAATGTTGTAATCAATATTGCCACTAAAGCCGACTAAACAGCCAGTATCTAAACGTAATGTTTCGTTATTTAAATCCTTTTTAATAACGGTTCCGCCTGCATGTATAAACGCCATGCCATCACCGCATAAACGTTGCAAGATAAAGCCTTCACCGCCAAAAAAACCACTGCCTAAACGCCTATGAAAAGCGATATCAACTTGTGTGCCTAAAGCGGCGGCTAGAAATGCATCTTTTTGACAAATAACTTCCTCGCCAAGTTCAGCAAGATTTAAGGCAATAATAGAACCTGGAAAAGGCGCGGAAAACCCAACATGAGATTTTTTACTGCCATCATTGCTAAAGTGAGTCAAAAAAACAGACTCGCCTGTTAACATCCGTTTTCCCAGTCCAAATAGTTTACCCATGACGCCACTCTCTGAACCATCGCCCATTTTGGCTTCAAAATGAATATCTTGTTCCATATAGGTCATTGCCCCGGCTTCTGCAATAACCGTTTCATTTGGGTCTAGCTCTATTTCGACCATTTGAATATCATGACCGATAATGGTGTAATCAACTTCGTGACAACGCATATTATTTCCTTAGTTATTGACCAGTAATTCAATCAGCATGTTTTCATAGATCTCAGACAATACGTCCAGGTCATCTATGCTAACATTCTCATTTATTTTATGGATACTTTCATTCAATGGCCCAAGTTCTATCACTTGTGCACCAGTCGGAGCAATAAAGCGACCGTCAGAAGTACCTCCACCGGTATCATCCCGTGTTTCGAAACCGGTGACTTTCTTAATCGCCAGGTGAGCAGCATCAATTAATGCACCCCCTTCTGTCAAGAAAGGGTTGCCAGATAAACGCCATTGTAGATCATAACGAAAATCATATTGATCAAAAATAGCCGCAGTCCGTTGTTTGATGGTTTGTTCATCTAACTCCGTACAGAAACGCAGGTTAAATTGTATTTCTGCAGAACCTGGAATAATGTTTTCAGCTCCTGTGCCGGCATTAATATTAGACACTTGCAGACTCGTCGGAGGGAAAAACTGATTACCGTTATCCCAAACTTCTTCGGTTAAGGCTTTTAATGCCGGTGCAAAGCTATGGATAGGGTTTTCAGCAATTTCAGGATAAGCCACATGACCCTGTGTACCATGAACGGTTAATTTGGCACAGAGTGAACCGCGTCGCCCAACGCGAATCACATCGCCTAATTTCTTGTTACTGGATGGCTCGCCTACTAAACACCAGTCTATCTTTTCATTACGTTTTTCCAGAACTTCAATCACTTTAACCACACCATTGCTGGCAATGCCTTCTTCATCACTGGTAATCATCACCGCAATAGAGCCTTTGTGCTCTGGATGATTGGATATAAAACGTTCAAGTGCAGTCACAAAACAGGCAATACCGCCTTTCATATCGGCAGCACCACGACCATAGAGTTTACCCTCTCTAATAGTCGGTTCAAACGGTGGGGAATCCCAACGCTCTAAAGGACCTGGAGGGACAACATCGGTATGACCAAGAAAGGTCAGTAGCGGTTTAACCTCACCCCGTCTTAGCCAGATATTTTGGGTGTCATCAAAATTTAAGCGTTCTTCTTTAAAGCCCAGTTTACTCAATCGTTCGACTAAAACATCCTGGCAGCCCGCATCTTCAGGGGTCACAGATTCTCTACGGATCAGGTCTTTTAATAAAGTTAATGTCTCACTCATAATTCTTTTTGGTAGTTGTCGGCTTTAAAACCAATGATCATTTTTTCGCCGGTATCTAACACAGGACGTTTGATCAATGTAGGCGTCTCTAGCATATATTGCAGCGCCGTTTGTTTTGAAATGTTATTTTTTTGATCATCATTCAGCTTGCGCCAGCGGGTACTTTGCTTATTGAGTAGCTTTTCCCAGCCTAATGCAAGCTCAAAAGACTCAAGTAAATCAGCGGTTAGCCCCTGTTTACGATAATCGTGAAACTGATACGCTATCTGATTTTCTTCTAGCCAATCTTTGGCTTTTTTAACCGTATTGCAATTACTGATGCCGTATAAAGTATACATGTTAAAGCTCGCTATTTAATAACTCTTCAATCGTAGGCAGTTCTTTATTATTTCGGGTATGGGTTTTATATAAATCGATAAACTCCATAAGGGCTTGTTCTAAATCATCAAGAATGCCTTGTTCATTTTCTTTGTCTTCACCGGAAAGACCTGAACTGTCTAAATACGCTTTTTGCAGAGCGATTTCACTGTTTAAAGATAGGATAGCGTAAAGGACGGCGTTACTAGATAAAGGTTCTGACATGGTTTGTAATGGGATTGCTGTTTGTTAAGGTGGGATATTATAACGTGCATAAAAAACCGGGTCGTTATGCAATTTTATAGGGATGCCTGTTTTAATCTCCTTTCTTGCTTAATGAATTTAGATTTTTACTGGTTTTCTTTAGGTAATTTAACGTCTGTTTCAATAAAGCCATCAATATTTCTTTTTTTTAAATGTAAGGATAAATCTTTACAAGCGACTAATATGACAGTACAACAATATATGAGGTGATGTCATGAATTTTCGTTTTTTAAATTTTATCTTTTTGTCCCTTATTTGTAGTCATGCGGTATTTGCTATTGACCCGGTATATGAAGGTTCGAATGGCATTCGGGCTACCGTTTTTTCTACAAACTGCCTGTTTTGCCATTCCTCGGAGAAAACAGGTTCACAACGTAACGGTGCGCCATCGAATGTTAATTGGGATACCTTTTCAGCGGCACTAGAAAATGCCGATAGAGCCATTGTTCGTGCGGTTGATCAAATGACCATGCCACCTTCTTTTAGTGGTTTGCCTACATTAAACCAGGAACAAAAACAGGCTATGCTTGCCTGGCAACAGGCTGGATTCCCTGAAAATCAAAGCAATGCTACATTTGATTTTGCCAACTTGATACTGACACTACCCGTGGTTAATGTCGGTGAATTAACTTACCGGGCGACCTTAAAATTAATAGAAATACCCGGTAGCGCATCAGGCTTTGGCTTTATACTAGAAACGGCTGAATTAACTGACAACACTTCAGCAACGGCGGCTATTTTTATCCAGGAAACGGGTATCGTAGAAATGCCAGAGATCGATTTATTGAATAATAATGAGAGTTCAAACAAGGTTAATGCACAAATGCAACTTATATCCGATGCAACAGCGACACAGTTTGTGGTCACATCCGTCATTTTTATTAATTAAGAATCGATAAAACTTAAGTTGTATAAAATAACAAGCTCAAAGCGTGCGGTCTGGCTCATTTTATTCATTGCCATATCGGTGATTCTCAGTTGTACCGATATGGTGCCAAAACCCTCAAAGCCTGAATATGGACTTACTCAAACTCATGCAGATTACGTCGGAGAGTCGAGTTGTATATCGTGTCATCAACAAGAAAGTAAACATTGGATCCATACGCTACATGCGCGTGTATTTCATTTATCTACGGCTGATAAATTATCGGCTCAGGGTTGCGAAGCCTGTCATGGCCCAGGATCAACGCATGTAAGTTCTCCTTTGGATGAAAATAGCATTGTTGCTTTTACTAAAGGTTCAGCTTCTACAATAAAACAGCAAAATTCCATGTGTTTGCAATGCCATAGTGGCAATCAACGGCTCTATTGGTCGGGTTCCATTCATCAAACCAATGACTTGAGTTGTAGTGATTGTCATAACCCGATGACAGAGCAATCACAACACGGACTATTACGTGAACAGAGTGTTAATCAGACCTGCTTTAGTTGTCATCAACAACAACGCACAGAATTTAAAAAACGCTCACATATGCCTTTGCCTGAAGGCAAGATGAGCTGTGTTGATTGTCATAATCCTCACGGTTCCAATACAGAGCCATTATTGAACGCTGTTTCAGTCAACCAGTTATGTTACCAATGCCATACAGAAAAGCGCGGTCCTTTTATTTGGGAACATGCACCTGTACGAGAAAGCTGTTTGAATTGTCATCAGCCACACGGTTCCAATCATCAATTTCTATTGACCCGCACGCGCCCTTTTTTATGCCAATCTTGTCATAGTAATCGAGGTCATCCTAATGATTTGTTAACAACAGCTAATTTACCTGGTAGCTGGACTCCAGATGCTAGGGTGATAAACCGTAGCTGCCAGAACTGTCACGTACAGATTCATGGCTCTAACCATCCATCCGGTGTTCGCTTACATCGCTAAACAGCATTATTTTCATGAATAATTTGCTTTAACTCGGTTATGAGACAAATTAGCCACAGAATGCACTGTTTTCCTCTGTTAATATTTGGCAGCCTGGTTTTATTTTGTATCAATACATCGGCCGATATTTTCGGAAATAGCCATACCCCATCAGCCATTAATAATACGCGTATCATAGATCCAGATGGGATAACTTACCTAAAGTCATCCGCTTCCAGAACACCCAGTGGATTGCTATACACATCACCTTATGTGCCTAAAACGGAAAAACAATTAAGCGCTAACTGGCGTTACCTCGGCAGTATTGAGTTGGGTTATTTAACTAGCGATGGCAAAGAAAATGCGGCGGGATTTAACGATTATCATGATTGGAGTGATGGACCGTTAATAAACCTGTTTGACTTTTCTGTCTGGAATAAAGAGCAAGGCTATTTTATAGATACATTTGCTAGTGGTGTCGGTCGAGATGATCAACATTACCAGCTATCAACAGGACAGTATGGAAAATTTAAAATAAAAGGTTTCTTTAATCAACTACCTCACCGGTTTAGTCAAAATGCAGTTACTATTTTTAAGGGTGTCGGGACTGAAAACCTGACTTTACCATTTGCTTTAAGCCCTGGGAATAACAGCAAAGATCAAATACAGCAGGCATTACAATCGGCTTATCAACCTAATTTGAGTCTAAACAGAAAGCAGGCAGCTATTAATGTGGAATATACCCCCTTATTTGGCATTAAATTATTTGCCGGCTTTAAACATAAAACCCGTGAAGGTAAGCGTCCCTTCGGTGGTTCCTTTTTCCCCCCTTTTTACACCGGAGGTAGTGCCGGCGGTGTTGTTGAAACCATTGAACCGATCGATTATTCAAGCAATGAAATTAGCTCGGGGTTAAGTTATGCGAATGCTGATTTACAGCTAAACCTAAAATATAACGGTTCATTTTTTGTTAATAATAAAGGACAGTTGACATTTGAAAACCCATTCACCAATCTGCCAGGGACTGAACCCGTTAAGCGCGGGCGTATTGATTTATACCCCGACAATAATTTTCATCAAATAATGGCTGATGTTGCCTACTCGTTGCCGTTACAGGGTCGACTGTTTTCTTCATTTGCATGGTCCCGTATGCGTCAAAACGATACCTTACTCCCTGCCACAATAAATTCGGGACTTAATTTTACCGGTATAAATCTGGATCAATGGAATACCACAAAGGCTTTATCTCGACAAACAGCGGATGCTGAAATTGATAATTTATTGTTG
The DNA here is from genome assembly GCA_964392135.1 of uncultured Methylomarinum sp. Classification (GTDB taxonomy): domain Bacteria; phylum Pseudomonadota; class Gammaproteobacteria; order Methylococcales; family Methylomonadaceae; genus QPIN01. The sequence goes on along the minus strand of CAYMPX010000150.1, from coordinate 993 downwards.
CAAGTAGGCGCACAAATAGTACCGTTGCAATTTTGGACGCTACGGGCTAATCTCCGTTTACAAGATGAAGACAACAAAACTGACTATACCGCTTTTAATCCGACGACGAAACAATTCGGATTTATAGGCTTGGATGGCGCAGAGGGAGGGTCTATATTTAAACCGGGGGTGGCTCAAACCCCCATTCATTTTCGCAGTATCCCCTTTGCAAAAAGAACTTTGCAAGGCAATTTCAATACAGATTATCGTATAACCCGGAAAACAAAACTGGGCTTAAAATATCAGTACCAACAAATTAATTATGCACATAGGGAACGTGATAAAACGGATGAACACAGCTTAAAAGCATACCTGTCCAGTCGTTCATTATCATGGGCAACTTTACGTCTATCCTATCAATATGCTGACCGCGATGGTACCCCGTACCAGTACAACCCAAACAGTGATTTTTTTACTTCCTCACTGCCGGACTTTAAACCTGTACTTGCAGATGGCTCCACGCCGCATACCCTTGCCGAACTGCGAAAATTTGATTTAAGCCGTCGTAAGCAAAATACCTTTTCAGCGCAAGCAAATTTTCTACTAAACGATAGGATGGATCTCTTGTTATCTTCAAAATGGACTAAAAATAATTACAATGCCCTCTTTGGTTTACAGGAAGAGCAAACCGCTTCCATCAATCTGGAATGGAATTATCAGCCTTCAAGCCATTTCAACAGTTATGCTTTTTACAGTTTTCAGTATCGCGAAAATAAGATGGCAAATATCAATGATGTCGGTTTTTCCACTGACCCGCATGCGGGGGGTAAAACATTCCCCTTATCTGCCGCATGGTCAGAATCTAGCCATGATAACAATCATTTCTTCGGCCTGGGTCTGCGTTATTTATTTGATCGTTTCGAAATTGATAGCAATTATTCGTATAATTGGTCTAATAATCGGGTGAATTATATAGCCAGATCTAGTTCGGCATTAGGCTCATCAGATACTGAA
>CAYMPX010000149.1:0-6848 GCA_964392135.1 uncultured Methylomarinum sp. | reverse complement strand
TTCTGTTAGTGTCAATTTTGCCGATCATTCTGCCGTTGTTGAGGGCGATGCAGACCCTGAATTGCTAAAAAAATCAGTACAAGATGCGGGTTACGATGCTGCGGTAATGGAAGGTCTGGAAGACCCCAGAGAGCAGGAAGAAAAGGAGTTACAGCGTTACCAGCGATTAATGAAACAAGCAAAAGCAGCCGCTGCTTTTGGTGTGCCTTTAATGCTATTTGGGCATTTAGGTTGGTTACCTGAAATCGGTTCGAGTTTTGGGCATTGGTTTTGGCCGGTTATTGCTTTAATTACTTTGTGGGTATTGTATTACTCAGGTGGACATTTCTTTAAGGGGGCGTTTAAATTATTAATGCGGGGGCAAGCTAACATGGATACCCTGATTGCGCTTGGTACGGGGTCAGCCTGGCTTTATTCTTGTGTGGTGATTGATTATTCGAGTCATTTAACGCAGCTTGCACCACATGCTTATTTTGAAGCCTCTGCGATTATTTTAGCCTTTATCAATTTTGGTACGGCACTGGAAACCAAAGCGCGAGGTCAAACCTCATCCGCAATTAGAGAGCTTATTGGTTTGCAACCCCGCACAGCCAGAGTGATACGGGATGGTGTGGAGCAAGATATTGCCATTGAGGATGTGGGTTTGGGTGAAGTTCTGCGAGTGAGACCTGGTGAAAAAATCGCAGTGGATGGCGAATTGGTCGAGGGACATTCTACTGTTGATGAGTCGATGTTAACGGGGGAACCGATGCCCGTAGAAAAAATACAAGGTTCTAACGTGGTTGCGGGAACCATGAACCAAAAAGGCAGTTTTTTATTTAAAGCTACACGTATAGGCAGAGATACTGCACTGGCTCAAATTATTAATAGTGTGCGTACTGCGCAGGGCAGTAAACCGGAAATAGCAAAATTAGCCGATAGAATCTCCAGTGTTTTTGTGCCGGTGGTTGTCTGCATTTCACTGTTAACATTTATTATTTGGTATAGCTTTGGTCCTGAACCTTCGATGGGTTTTGCTTTTGTTACCTCAATGACCGTGCTGGTGATTGCTTGTCCTTGTGCATTAGGACTGGCGACACCTATTTCGGTAATGGTTGCGGTAGGACGGGCGGCTCAAATGGGAGTGTTAATCCGTAATGGCGATGCGCTGCAGAGTGCCGGAAAATTGAGTTGCTTGATTTTAGATAAAACCGGCACAGTAACCGAAGGTAAACCGACGGTATCAACCATTGAAGTGGCTGAAGGGTATGATGAAGATACGGTTTTACAGTTAGCGGCTAGTTTAGAGTCGGGCTCAGAACATCCCTTGGCAAGTGCTATTTTAGCTGCAGCAGAACAACAACAATTGACGCTGGATAAAACAATGGCTTTTGAAGCGATTACAGGGCATGGTATTGGTGCGAAGATTTCTGAGCAGCAGGTATTCTTTGGTAATCAGGCTTTAATGGATGATAAAGGGATAAATTATACCGCGTATGCTTCACGCATTGATGATTTATCAGCACAAGGACAGACAGCTATGTTATTAGCGGTTGATCGTCATATTGCTGGCATTATTGCAGTATCTGATCCTATTAAAAAAGATTCTGCTAAAGCGGTGCAGCAATTAAAAAACCAGGGTGTGCGTATTATCATGGTGACCGGTGATAATGAAATAACCGCTCAGGCAATCGCTAAACAAGCGGGTATTGAAGAGGTGAAAGCGCAAGTTTTACCTGAAGATAAAGCGGCTGTGGTAAAACAATTTCAACTTGCGGGTGACGTTGTGGGGATGGTCGGTGATGGTATTAATGATGCGCCTGCATTAGCGCAGGCTAATGTCGGCTTTGCTATCGGAACAGGCACGGATGTGGCGATTGAAAGTGCGGATATTGTCATTCTTCAAGGCTCGTTGTTAAAAGTACCGGAAGCAATGGTATTGTCTAAAGTCACGGTAACCAATATAAAACAGAATTTATTAGGGGCTTTCTTTTATAACACCATAGGTATTCCCGTTGCGGCAGGGGCGCTTTATCCTTTATTCGGGATTTTATTAAGCCCTATGATTGCAGGTGCTGCAATGGCGATGTCATCAGTCACGGTGGTGACCAATGCGAATCGACTGCGCTGGGCTAAGTTGAGTGATTAGTAACAATAAATGATACAATGAACACATTTTATGCCTATTAAGCCTTATTGCTTATGGGATTGTGTGAACGTGTTATGAGTAAACTATGAGCAAATTAAAATGCGCTGTTATTGGCACAGGCTATTTAGGGAAATTTCACGCGGAAAAATATGCTTCTTTGGCTAACTGTGAATTAGTTGCTGTTGTTGATATTAATGAACAAGCAGCGCAAGAGGTTGCAGATAAACATGGAGCGAAAGCATTAACGGATTATAGCTCTTTATTAGGTCAGGTCGATGCTGTAAGTATTGTAGTGCCTACCCGTCTTCATCATGCGGTTTCCAGTGATTTTTTAAAGGCGAGTGCCCATGTTTTGGTTGAAAAGCCCATTACAGTAACACTTGAAGAAGCCGATGAGTTAATTGCAATCGCCAAAGAAAAAAACGTGATATTGCAGGTAGGACATCTGGAACGATTTAATCCCGCGGTTATGGGCTTGGACAAGGAAGAAAAACCGCTATTTATTGAGGCGCATCGCTTAGCGCCTTTTAATCCGCGTGCGAATGATGTTAGCGTAGTGCTGGATTTAATGATCCATGATATTGATATAATTCTTGCTCTTATTGACTCGGATATAGAGCGTATAGATGCGAGCGGTACCGCTGTATTAACACAAGGTATTGATATTGCAAATGCGCGGCTTACCTTTACCAATGGTTGTGTTGCCAATGTAACGGCGAGTCGAATCAGTATGAAAATGGAACGCAAGATGAGAATGTTTAGACCGAGTTCTTATATCTCGGTTGATTTTCAAAATAAAGCCTTGACTAAACATAGGACGGGGGATAAGGAAATGTTCCCGGGCGTGCCAGAGATCGTCAGTGAAGAATCTGTTTTTGAAAAGGGTGACGCATTGCTAGAAGAAATCAAGCATTTTGTGACCTGTATAGAAACGGAGACAAACCCATTGGTTTCTGGCGAGGCGGGCAGACGCGCATTACAGACAGCAATTGAAATCAGCCATTTACTGGAGAACGAAGCATGATCCCAATGGTTAACCTGAAAGCGCAATATGCCGATATTAAAGATGAAATTGAACACGGTATGGCGCAAACCATAGCGAATTGTAGTTTTATTTTAGGGCCTAATGTACAAGCGTTTGAAAAAGAAGCGGCGGATTATTTGGGGGTAAAACATGCGATAGGCTGTGCATCTGGAACGGATGCTTTGCATCTTGCTTTAGAGGCAGAAGGAATTGGTGAGGGTGATGAGGTTATTACCAGTGCCTTTACTTTTATAGCAACGGCTGAAGCAATTAAATATGTAGGAGCAACCCCGGTATTTGTGGATATTGATGATAAAACATTCAATATCACGGCTGAAACCATAGAACAAGCCATTAGCTCAAAAACCAAAGCAATTATGCCGGTACATTTGTTTGGTCAGCCCGCTGATTTAACAAAAATTAAAGCCTTGTGTGATAAGTATAACGTAAAGTTAATTGAAGATTGTGCGCAATCGTTTGGCGCCAGAATTAATGGGCAACAAACGGGGGCAATGGGTCATGCCGCTGGCTATAGTTTTTTTCCCAGTAAAAACTTAGGGGCATTTGGCGATGGCGGTCTGGTGGTCACTCACTCAGATGAAACAGCCAGGAAATTAAAAATGTTGCGTAATCATGGTTCTGACGTGCGTTACTACCATGATGTCATTGGTTATAACAGTCGCTTGGATGATCTGCAAGCAGTGGTATTACGCGCAAAATTAAAGCGTATTGATCAATATAATAAAGCCCGACGACATGCTGCCCATTTGTATTCAGAATTAATGGCAGACTTGCCGTTAACAACGCCTTTTGAAGATGGTTTAGGCGAACATGTTTATCATCAATATACTGTGTTGTGTGATCGTCGTGATGAGGTGACTCAAGCATTGCAAGGTAAACAAATTGGCTGTGCAGTCTATTACCCCGTACCATTACATCAACAGAATGTGTTTAAACAAGACTGTGCAGGCTTATCATTACCTGTAACAGAATATGTTGCCGCAAACTGTTTTTCTTTACCTATTTGTCCTTCCTTGGAAGACGATACCATTAAAGAAATTGTTGCGGTTATTGGTGCTGTATTAACAAAATAAATAGCCAGGATGGACAAAGGCAACTGTCATGCCCATCACATTGCCTTTCTTAATTCCCTATCCCAAAGGTCGTCTTCCTTGACTAAAAAAGCCCCAATCATTATGTTTAGCGCTGGAGAAGTCTCTGGCGATCAACATGCAGCTCACATGTTTATAGAGCTACAAAAACTGTTGCCCCATATTAAAGGGCTAGGCATGGGTAGCAAAAAAATGCAGCAAGCAGGGATAGATATTCGTTTTGATTCCAGCGGTATTGCTGTTATTGGTCTGGTTGAAGTATTGAAGCATTATGTTGAAATACGGGGTGCTTTAAAGTTGATGCAGAATTTAATTCTCGCAGAAAAACCTGATCTATTGGTATGTGTAGACTACAAAGAGTTTAATTTAAAGCTGGCGCGTTTTGCCAAGAAAAATGGCGTTAAAGTGTTGTTTTATGTCAGCCCTCAAGTTTGGGCATGGCGACCCGGTAGAGTGGTCACTTATGGCAAGGCTATCGATATGATGGCCGTTATTTTTCCTTTTGAAACAGCTTATTATGACGCTGAGAATGTCCCCGTTAAATATGTAGGGCATCCTTCTGTTGATAAAGTGCATCCATTGCGTAGTAAAGCGGACGATATGACCCTGTTTTCTTTGCAGACAGATAAACCGGTGGTGGGACTATTGCCAGGTAGTCGGGCGAATGAAATTAAACGTATGTTACCTGTGATGTTAGCTGCGGCTGAAAAATTAGCGCAAGCTCACCACGGTATTCAATTTATATTGCCCCAGGCGGATTCAATTAGCGATGAACTGTTGCAGGCGTACTTGAACAGGACATCCGTTCATATTTCTATCATCAAACATCAGCCTTATGATGTGATTCAATGTTGTGATGCCATCATGACCACATCGGGGACTGCCTCCTTGGAAATTACCTTGTTACAGATACCTATGGTGATTGCCTATAAGCTATCTGCTATTACATATTTTTTAGGAAAATATTTAGTGCATACCCCGTTTATTGGTTTGCCAAATATTATTGCAGGAAAGGGCATTGTTAAAGAATTGATTCAGAATGATGCCTCTGTAGAAAATCTAAGCGCTGAAATTGAGCGGGTTTTATATGATGAGAACTATAGCGAGGCGATGTTGATAGCGTTAGCCGATGTTAAAAGGAAGCTAGGAGTCGGTGGTGGCTCTAAAAATATGGCAGACTTAGCGTTAACAATGTTGCAAGGTTAGTCGGGGCAACGGGCTTGTTCGACAAACCCTTCATTGCTCAATTAATCGCGCCATTATTTTCGTCAAAAGTTAAGCGACTATTTTTTTACAGCCCCTGAGGTCAGCCGTTCTTTTGCTTCATTAATTCACGTTATGAGTTGTTTGATTTTAACGAAAACTGCGCTAAATACGCCTCATACCCTTCAGACTTGAGTTGTTCAACAGGAATAAACCGTAGTGAGGCTGAGTTGATACAATAACGTAACCCTGTCGGTTCGGGTCCATCTTTAAATAAATGACCTAAATGAGAATCTGCATGTTTACTGCGTATTTCTGTACGAGGGTAAATCAGTAGATAATCCGTTTTTTTAACGATATATTTTGGGTTTAATGGCTGGGTAAAACTGGGCCAACCGGTGCCTGATTTATATTTATCCAATGATGAAAATAAGGGTTCTCCACTGACTATATCCACATAAATCCCGGGTCTTTTTTCATCCCAATAATGATTATTAAAGGCTCTTTCTGTCGCATTATTTTGAGTGACACGATATTGCAAAGGCGTCAGTTTTTGCTGCAATATACTCTCAGCAGGTTTGAAATATTTTTTCTGAGAAAATTTAGTAAATTTTAAATCTTTTCCCCAGATTTTAGTCAGATATTGATCTCGACCCGAGTTATAGCGGTAATATTTATAGCGAAGCGGGTTCTTTTTGTAATAATCTTGATGATAGTCTTCGGCTGGATAGAAGTTTTTAAACGCTAAAATCTCAGTGAGGTTGGGTTTGTCATAACGACCTGAATTTTGAAGGCTTTGTTTAGATTGCTTTGCTTGTTGCAGTTGCTCATCGTTATGATAAAAAATAACCGGTCGGTAGTGTTTTCCTCTGTCAACAAACTGCCCCTTATTATCTGTAGGATTAATTTGTCGCCAGAATACTTGTAATAGATCATTATAGTTTATTATTTTTGCATCGTAATAGACTTGAACGGCTTCTACATGCCCCGTCGATCCCTTGGAAACCTGCTTATATGTTGGGTTGGCAATATTCCCCCCACTAAAGCCGGAAATGACCTGATGGATACCTGCGACTTTTTCAAAGTCTGACTCTACACACCAGAAGCAACCCCCGGCAAATGTGGCAACAGATAGCCCCGATTGTTGTGTTGTTTGTACCGGTGATTTAGATTCAACACAGGCTGAAATCAGCATTAGGCTTGTTAGCATTATAAATAATGGGAGTTTTATTTTCATAATAATTACCTTATTATGCTGAAAGGTTAAGGAACGAGAATTTAATAATATACGAAATTTTGACACAGGATTTTGGTTTCACAGTGGTGCTGGACAAATAGGCGCATAGCAGGCTATGTAACTGTTTGGCTAGTGCCGCTGTGG
>CAYMPX010000148.1:0-6889 GCA_964392135.1 uncultured Methylomarinum sp. | reverse complement strand
GAAAAACCGACTAGCCCAAATTTAGCCACTTGAAAAACAGTTTTATGTTTTATGCATCTGTTTATTATGGAATATAAATTTATCCACTGATAGTGACCAATAATTTTATATAATAAAACAACAAACTTGTAAAAGGTAACTACCAGTATTAGTGATACAAAATAAACCACTAATGGAGCAGTTAATTGCCATAATATCTCAGGTATATAGGATTTAAGCCACCACATAACAGGACTATTAACTATAGCTAAATGAATAATATATATCCCTAGCATATATTTCCCCCATTGTTCCAATAAAGTCCCTTTTCCAAAATCTGGTTTTGCCACAGCAAATAACATAATTCCGGAACTGTATAAGACTGTACCTATTAAATAATCATGTCTAGTAGCAGCTATATTGAAACTATACTTCAAAAGATAGACTTCCATCATGTGAAGAACAAATCCACTTAACAGAATTAGCAGACTTGTTTTGGCTGATATTCTTCCCTGATAATGTGCTAACCACCAACCTATAACAATATAGATTGTACTAAAAAAAGGACCATTCCTGGAATTGAATGGAATATCTATCCCTAGAGGAGTAACAGAATATGACCCGGCAAGCAGACCGGTTACATACAAAAAAATTGAACCCACTAATAATTTTTTTTTCTGTCCGCTTATCAGGAAAATATAAAGTATAGTTATCCCGATTACCAATGATGGTAAAAACCACAAATGAGCAGCAGTGCCAGTAAACAGAAAATGTAATGGTTCTGAAACAATTAATTTCAGGTGATTTATTAACCCTTGATAAACACCTTCTTTATAACCATATTCTGTTAGCAGCGAGTAATCAGGATTAAACAAATAAAGAAATGAGCTAAAAATAAAAATAATTGTTATTTTTATCGTAAAATAAAAAAAATTCTTATGAATATTGCCTTTATTTAAAATACCTAAGGTAAAAAAGTAGCCTGAGATTATAAAAAAAACGGGTACTCCAAATCGGGCTCCCTGGTTAATTAGAATATAGAAAAATTCATTACTATTTTTAAAAGGCGTTGTGTGAATACAAATAACGGCAAAGATTGCAATGACTTGGACAGTATCAATGCTCGCAATACGCCCTTTATTCAGGGTTATTTTAGTTTTTTTTTGATTTAAGCGCGTCATAAAGATTATTTTAAGATAGCTAATAAACTAATTCCAAACAATAGGCAACCCACCTTGCACCGTCAAGGTTTTAGGACTCCATACCACGAATCATTCGGTCTCAGCTGATTCACCTAATTTAGTAGGGAGCTAACTTGTTTGCAACGCTGCGAATAAAATGACCTAACTTTGTATTTCGTAGGTATGTCCATGTCTTGCTATCACTAAGCTGTTTTCTGATACGAGTCCGTTGTCGCTTGATAGACTGGATTATCCTATATGACACTTTAAAGTGATCTGGACTATATGATAGAACACTAGCACCGAACAGTTCAGTAACTCGAATTGGCAAAGAATACGTGTCGTATATTTTAAACTTAATAGTTTTATTGTATGAAATACCTAAATCTGCTTGTACAAAATGATCCATATAACGCTCTGCATAATTATGAGTCGTTATATAGACCTTATTCATTGCAACAAAAAAAGGAACTAATTTCTTTTTGTTGTCCATCTGAAAAAATTGGTTTACTCCTTCTGATACTCCGGGGAACTCTGGGTTGAAATAGTCATCCAGGATGATCACACCTCCATCACATATTGCCGAGGAAGCCGTATTTAGATCGTATCTCACGATATTAGCCATATGCCCGCCATCTATACTAAGAAAGCGGAATTCGCCCCCTACCGCCGATGTTAATTCTGTGGCACCGATAGTTGTTGAGTCAGCATTAATAACCTTTAATTTTGATTGTCCACCCGCATAGGTGTCTAAGTTCATTTTGAGAGTGGTCAAGTTTCCACAACCTGATTTATCTACGTTCAACGCCTGCTGCTCAAAAATATCTAATGCGAGTGCCAGTTCCTCTTCTCGCGCGAGCAGGTAAAGAAGGATGAATAGCTTGCCATGATGTACACCGATTTCTCCAACATGTCCTGAAATACCAAGCTTATTCTGAATATCGTTTACTCGGATTAGCTGCTGAATAGTATCTTTCCCAAGCCAACCATTAACCTTCTTGTAATTTCTGTGTACATACGATTCTAGAAAATGTGATGTATCTGGCATAGAGTTTTCTCCAGTGGATTGCATAGATTAAGAGACTAATTCATAAACAATTTTTAATCTCCTGTTTGTGTTCTGGTCAACCGAGGCTCCTACAAGCCTCTCCCTAAAGGGAGAGGTAGTTGACTATTTTCCTTTGCTTGAAACCATAATTCCAGCATCATTAATATCCAGATCAATTCACCATAATAAGATGCATGTATACTTTGATGCATTGTAACCGCATGTTCAAGAAACTCTGTTTTAAAATAAGGGCGTTTTTTTAAACTATTAATACTATCATAAGCCAGTTCTTTTAATGGCTGATAGTCTTTTAACCAAATACCAAAGGGTAAGCCAAAACCATGTTTTGATTTATTAATAATCTGTTCTGGCAAAAAACCAGTCATGGCTTGTTTGTAGAATTTACGCAATTCTTTAGCTTGTAATTTATCCGCTGATGGAATTTTACAGGATAACTCAATAATTTCTTGCGTTAACAGTGGATACCTTACGACTACCCCTGCCATTTCACACATTTTATTCACTTTAACTAAATCATTGTCATGCAAAGTTGTTTTCCAGTCCATATATAACATGCGATTTAAACTGCTTGCTGGCTGAGGTCTCTGGTAACTTTCTCTTAATAGATCTAACGGTCTTTCTGCATCTATTTGCTGTAAAAATTCTGACTGAAATATTTCTGAATTTACATGTCTATGCAAAAAATTATAATCTTGCAGGCGGTCAGGCAGTGGTGTTTTTGCTTGATCTATATAACGCTTGGCTTTAAAAAATAGTTTTTGTTTAGCCATTAATGCAGGCAAATGGTTTAAAACACCTTCGATAGATTGAGCTATCAGACTTGGCACTTGTTTATAATAATCAAATACCAGTTGCTGGGCATAACGCTCATTACCAGCAAATAATTCATCACCACCGTCTCCACCTAAGATAACCGATATACCATTGTCTTTAGCTACTTTGGCACAATAATAAGCGGCTAACGCGGATGAATTACCAAAAGGTTCATCGTAGTAAGCCGCTATACCAGGAATCGCTTTAACAGTATCTTCCGGTGTTAAATAATATTCATGTTGTCGAGTATTAAAACGTTCAACGGCTATATTGGCAAATTCAATTTCATCATAGCCTTCTACCGGAAAGCCCATGGAAAATGTTTTGGCTTTATTGGGGAAAACTTTTGATAACGCGCCTGCTACACTGGAACTGTCTAAACCTCCACTTAAAAATGCCCCTGTTTCATCCTCGCCTACAGATAGTCGTGCTACTGAGTTTATGAGCTTCTGTTGTAACTCTTTACCCATTTCTGCAGCAGAACATGGCATTGTTTCTTGAAATTCTGGTAACCAGTAATGCTTTATCTGGATTTTTCCATTTTGATAAACAAGAACTTGTCCCCCTTCCAGTTTTTTAACCTGCTGATAAATAGTGTTTGGGCTTGGGCAGTGATGAAAATAAACATAATCATAAACAGACTGGGCTGAAATATCTGATTTAACTTCCGGATGTGCAATAACGCTATCGGCACTTGTTCCGAAAACCAGACCTTTTTTTGTTTGAGCATAATATAAATTAGTCAAACCAATAGCATCAGTTGCTAAAAGTAATTTTTTTTTGTTTGGGTCGATGATAACAAGTGCTTGCTCTGTTGGATTTGACTCTAAAAAAGCATCACCTTTTTGTTGATAATTTGTAATTATTTTTTCAGCTGATAGGCTTAATTCTGTATTGCCTGCATTAACTAGAATGACTTCTTGCTCAACATTTATTTTTTGCTTATTAGCTGCTAATGCATAAAAGCCTGAACTTTCAATGGTGACATATTGTTTAGTATAGTTAAGCGATTGAGCAATATGAGTTTGTATGATTTTCTCAGCATCTTTACCTGTTATTATTGTTTCTACCCAGCCTGCTAGTAACGTCATTCTTTAGCCTGTTCTTTAATTTTTATTCTTAAACCACAAAAGTTAATCATATAAATCAACCTGGTTTTACATGACTAATAACATATCTGAATTTCCCTGATTTTTCTTTGGGGATCAACTCTGGATATTCAACCTTAATCATTACCGTTTCTCCTAAGCGCTGTTTAAATTCTTGTTGAATTTTTAATTCACTTTCCTGGTTATACAGTTGGTTTTTTACTATCTGTACTGTTGTATCATCCAAACTATATTGAGTGATCTTAAAAGATTCTATACCTTCAATATCTCTTAATACATATATCAGTGCCAAACCATGTAAGACAGTACCATCTTGAGCAATAATAAAATCTGTAGTCCGTCCTTGAATTTCTTTTAATAGTGGCAGACCTCTTCCACACGGACAACTTTGCTCGCTTAATACCCCTATATCACCTGTACGATAACGGATAAAAGGAAAATCTGTTGTCGCTAAATGCGTAACCACAATTTCACCGGCTTCACCTGTTGGTAATACCTGTCCATTATTACCAATAATTTCAACAATAATATCTTCAGCAGTGATATGCATATTACCCGATGGGCATTGATGGGCGATAAACCCCGCATCCCGTCCACCATAACCATTAGCAACGGGACAAGAAAACACCTGTTCTATTTTTTCTTTTTGATAATCATACAATCGTTCCGAGGTAACAAAAGCAACTTTTATACCTAAATCATTAAGCACTTGACCTGTTTTTTCTGCATGGGTTGCTATATGCGCTAAAGCTGAGGGGTAGCCAAATAACATCTTGGGTTTTAATGCTTTAATTTGCTGTATAAAGCCATCTATTTTTACCGGTGACATTTCAAAAGCTGGTATCAAATGCGCTCTTAAAAACTTATCCCTGATTAATTTTATTTTGTCTTGCCCTCCTAATTCTATAGGAGATCCCCAAATAACAGCCTCAATGTCACCTATATCGACATCCCACCAGCGTGTTGCCCGCCATTTTGCGGCAACATCATGACTGACACGTTTATTGCCTATATAAAAAACAAGTGGCTCACCACTGGAGCCACCGGTATTGAATTTAGCTAAACCTTTTGCATTATCCGCTTTTAATTGCTCACTATGTTCTCGTATTAAAGGCTTTCCCGTTAAAGGCAATTGTTTTAAATCATCTATAGATTTAATGTTTTCAGGATTAAATTGTAATTGTTTAAATAACTGCTGATAGTAAGGTACATGTTGTTGCACATCAGATAAAAAACTTTTTAGTTTTTCTAATTGTAATGCTTTTAACTCTTTAGCCGATAACCATTGTGTTACCTCCATATCCTTACGAATACGCACGGTATTGTGTTTTTTTAACACTTCATGCACAGGAAAAATAATCCTGGAAATTAATTTTGTATATAAATTCATTGATTAACAAGCTGCTTAAAGTTTTTCACCAGTACAGAAACTCTTTTGTCCCAGGTATTTTCTTTGGCATACCTTAGTATAGCTGCATTATCCCACGGTGTTTCAAGTGCTTTAATTAATGCCCGCTCTAATGCTTCAGGCTTTCCAAAAGGTACAATTATCCCCAATTCGTTAGTATTAACAACCTCCTGATTTCCACCTACATCAGTAGTCACTACCGGCAAACCACAAGCCATTGCCTCAAGAAATACATTAGCCCATCCTTCATTTGCAGTTGCCAATACAAAAACATCTGCGGCTGATAAAGGTATTTTTAATTCTTCAGTCGCTAATGTGCCTAAAAAACGGACGTGTTTTTGCAGATTCAATTGCTGTACCTGAGTTTCCAACCTTTCGCGAATACCGCCTTCGGGGCCATTATCTCCTACAATTAAAAACATAAGGTTTGGAAACTTTTCGACTAATGCAGGCATCACCTCTAAAACACGGTGAAAACCTTTTCTATCGACTAAACCTCCAACTGAAATCATAACTTTTGTAGATTCAAGAATATTTAGTTTCTTTCTCGCCAAGTTTTTATCTATTGGAAAAAACTTATTAATATCAATACCATTTCCAACAACTTCAATTTTATCTTTGTTTGCACCTAATTCAACAACATGATCTTTTAATGAATTAGATACAGAAAATACTTTCGTTGCATTTTCCAGTGCTTTCATCATCAGACATCTTCTGGATGGAAATTTAGATAATGGAACTTCTGTACCTCTTAGTGTAATTGTTACGGGAACTTTAAACCATTTCCCTAATAAAGTTGCTGCATAGCCATCAGGATAGGCAAAATGGGCATCAATTAAATTAAAGCCCGGTTGTTTTTTTAATTTTCCAAGTAATGCCCAAGAACTTATCGCCATAAAAAAACCATCCCAGTTTTTTAAGATTCCTGGAATTGATAAAAAACGAGGGTAATATACTTGAATTCCCGATTGCTCTTCATACATTTTTGGCTGTGGTCTAAAATAAGGTTTCCAATAACGAATAATACGCTGTAAAGGAAACCAGGGAATTGGAGAAATGACCGTAATGGGTAGTTGATTCCCTACACGAAACATCCTTTCTCTGATAAATAATCCAGCACCCGGGCGTTTATCGCTAGGGAATAATGATGAAAAAACAATAAGCTTTGGTTGTTTCATATTTTAAATATAGATATTATGAGGCATCCTTCATTTTCCAATTTACACTTTATTGCTGCAGGATGTTCCGACGTCAGGCCGCGCATCAAACCAACCCTAGGAACGAGGATTCAATAATACCCGAATACTGACGGGTCTTTTGGCTCCACAGC
>CAYMPX010000147.1:0-6920 GCA_964392135.1 uncultured Methylomarinum sp. | reverse complement strand
GGCATCCTTCCATTTTGCATAATGCTGACAGACTTCAGTAAATGCCCATTCTTCTAATCCCTGAATTAATCCAGATTCCTCTGCCAAAGGAATGAAGATTTCAGGGGATATCATTTCATTTTCAGCATTCTGCCAGCGTAATAAAGCCTCTACGGCAATAATATGACGCTGCATATCCACTTGCGGCTGATAATAAATTTGCAATTCACCTTTATTAACAGCTGTTTTCAGGTTTGTTTTCAACAGTACCCGGTTATCCATGCTTTGTACATTTTCTTTATGCATTTGTGGCAGAAAAAAACAATAAGTATTGCGCCCGGAATGCTTGGAATGATACATGGCAATATCTGCAAATTGTTTTAACTGTTCCTTTGATTGGCTATGTTCTGGATAAAGGCTGATTCCAATACTGCAGGAAATAGATAATTCATGTTTATTACAGAAGAAAGGCACTGAAAATACTGATAACATTTTCTGCGCAACTAATTCAACATCAGAATGTGATTCTATCGCACTTAAAATCAGGGTAAATTCATCCCCCCCTAATCTGCACAGGGTATCATTTTCGCGAATCACTGTTTTCATTCGTTGAGTGATAGCAATTAACAATTCATCCCCGGTATCGTGTCCCAGAGTGTCATTAATCGCTTTAAAATGATCCAGGTCAAAATACATCACAGCAATTTTATTGCCCGATCGTTGAGCATGTGCCAGCATAACTTGCAAACGATCATCAAATAACATTCTATTTGCCAATCCAGTGAGAGCGTCATGATTTGCCTGATGCTGTAATTTTTTATTGAGCTGTATCAATTCTGACGTGCGCTCGGCAACGGTATGTTCCAAAAATATGTCTTTACGCTGTATTTCATCCAGCATTTCGTTGAAACTGTGCGTTAACTCACCTATTTCATCATTAGAGAGAATTTTCGCTCTGACAGTATAATTACTTAAGTTGGTGATTTTATTAGCCGTTTTAGTCAGCGTCAGGATGGGGCCTATGATTTGCTTTAGTAGCGTATTAGAGAGTAGCATCGTTAAAAACATTGAGATTAATGAAATAAAAAATGCAATAAATACATAATGCAAATTATTAAGATACAAGTTACTCAAGCTGGCGGTAATATGCACTGTGCCAATATTTTGATCTTTAAAATAAATGCCATGTTTAATCAAAATACGCATTCGTAACCATTTAGTTAAAGAAATAAACGATTCGTTTGTTTGAGTCTTGTTTTTAATGTTCGGGGCTTCATAGTCGGCAAAAACAGCCGATGTATTGGTTGTAATTCTTGCATACTTGATACTTTTATCTGCCTTTAATGCCGCTAATATTTCTTCAGCGGTTGATGGGTCGTCAAAAAGAACCGCGATCATACAATTGTTAGCGATGATCTCGGCTTGTATGGTCAGGCGAGTATTTAATTTCGACCATTCATTTTCTGAGTTTAAATAGATTAATAGAATTAAAACAAAAAATAATGAGAACCCTACAGCAAATGAAGTTACCAGCATTAATTTGTGTTTGATCGAACTTGATTTTCGGAAAAATAATTTAATCATTATTTGTCTCTCGCGGTTTCACTATTTTTAATAGCCTTAGCAGTTTTGAGCTTACTTTTATCCCGGCTTTATTGATAGCGGATAAATTCGCTTTCATCTTTACTTTTCTTTGATTGATATAAAACTCGATCATGCCACCTTGTTCAGCAAAATCAGCTTGACTGCTCAGGGTAAAAACGGGAATGTTAATTAGTGATGAATCTACCTTGCCGCGTGAAATGTATAGAAAGTCACACTGTGTAATGGATGTGCCGGACGGAGGATCAATGATTTCAACCTGCCTGTTTAAAATAGCGTCAGGTTCTATTTTTTTTAATTGAATGGCAACTTTATCGGTCGAGTTAATACATATTTTAAATGTGTTTTTCTTTGCCGTATTGGGCCAACTAATAAAATCAGCTAAACGCGTAATGTATAAGGCTTTCAGTTTGTATTCAAAATCAGCATCCGCAGCAAAACTGACTGAATTGGAAATGAATACCATCAGTGGAATAACAAGAAACCTTGGTTTAGCGTATTGACTCATTCAATTAAATCTACAAGAGTAGGTAGCTACAGCAGTTATTTTGAGCATTAACGCCCATTGCGGAATATTGCTTTCAGTTATACCGTACCAACATCTATGATGAGTTGCTGTGAAGGGTGACATATTATACTTCACTTTTTATTTGGAAATATTGATAGATTTTAATCAAAAAACATCTGAATTAATATCTTAAAATGTATAGGATAACTTTAGCCTTAGTTCACGGGTATTACCCGGTAATGCCGGATGACCGCCGTTAACTAATTGCACATATTCATACTGTGCATTAAACACATCATAAACCCCCAGTCCTGCCTCCAGCCCTTTAAATAACGTATTTTGGTAGCGTAAATAGGTATTGTAAATCCAGGTCGGGGCATAATGGATTAAGGTACTGCCACTATAGCCATAGCGGTCACTTGAAAAAATCAGGGTGTGGTTAAACGATAAGGACGGAGTGATAGGTAAGGTATGATTAACTGAAACTTTATGGGTTGGAAAACTAATATTCATTTTGTCATGAATAACATTGTTGTTAGAATCAATAGCCTTAAAGGCTCTGGAGCTGTCTTCCAGTGCTTGATACAGACCGTAATTAAACTTTACGCGTCCCCAGTGAGGGTGCTGATAATTCAGTGTTGCTTCAGTACCCCAGGTTGAGAGTCTATCTGAGTTTAAATAAAAATCATCAAGATTATCATCAAAGGTATAGACGAAAAAATTATTAATCTGATTGTAAAATAAATTGACTGTAAAGCCTAGATTACGCTGAAACTGATAGCCCAGTTCCACTTCGTAACTGTGTGTCTTTTCAGGAATAAGTTGTTTAACTTGTTGTTCTGCTGGGTGGTTTTGGTTGTATTCAGCATTAAGCTGAAAATTACCCCCTGTCGGCGCATGAAACGCCTGGCTATAGAGTGCCTTGTAATGGAATTGACCTATTTTTTTTGTTAATGCGATGCGTGGTGAGATATTAGATTGATATTGACTATACCAGTCAAAGCGTAATCCACCGAGAATATTAACCCATTTTGTTTTATAAACTGCCTCTGCATAAGCCGTGTAATTAGCAAACAGGGGTAACTCACCTGTAAAGTTTGATTTATTCTGTTGGTAATCATCAAACTGGTAACTATTGCCAATAACCAGATAGTGTCCCTCATCAGATAAAAAGCTGGTTTTAATATTAAATTTGTAATGATCCAGCGATACTTTTTCTTGTAAAACATCAGCCGTATCTCCCAAATTAATTGCTGTGCGTTGCCAAGGCGTTTGATGCGAATAATCAAAACCTGTATCAATTTTTACATAATCATTGACCGTATGTTGATAGCCTAATTTTGCTGCATAGGTAGAAAAACGAGTACGTGTAAAGGTGTCGGGTGGGCTAATTCTGTCGGCAAAAAAATCTCGACTATCAGCGGTATACTCATCAACCAATAGTCGCAGGTTTAAATCTTTATAACGAACATGGACGTTGCCAAACAGCGAATTAAGCTTATTATTATCTGCCATGTTAAATGAGCCGCCCTGTGCGTCGTAATAAATACGATCGCTACGATGACTTTGATTAAATTTACCATAAAAACTGGTTTCAAAGTCATCCCATTGTTTACCCGCAGTAATTACGGTGTTTTTGCTGGCTTCGCCATGTTCAAAACGGCCGTAACTACTACTTACTACACCGCCATCAAGTTGATGACCTTGCTTGGTAATAATATTGATAACACCCAGTTCGGCAAAATTACCGTGTAAAATAGAGCCTGGACCACGAATGATTTCAATTCGGTCAATTTGTTCAACGGGAAAATGACTGCCAAACACCGTTGTACCAAAGCGTTGTTCAGTCAGAGTAATGCCATCGACCAATACAGATAACTTGCCCTCATCAGCCTGTACACCTCTTACCCCTAAACCAACCGTATTAAATACAACACCGCCAAAATTGAAACCAGGAATTAATTCCAGGGCATCGATTAAATCACGGGCACCCATATTCAAGAGTTCTTCACCCGTAATTGTACTCACAATGCTGGCAGTACTTTTTGAACATTCCGCCTGCTGTGATGCACTCATAAAAACAGGGACTTCCATTAGCTCTGCGAGTTGAAAGTTTTCTACATTATCCTCGGATTTGGAAAATTCTTCGCAAGCCAGTTTTTTTGCAGCGTAGCTGTTGGTTGATAGTGTAAAAAGTAAGTAAATGAACGTGAGTTTTTGAGCATTCATAATTGAATCAATGCTATTTATTGTCAGTTATATAGATAGTCATATTCACTTTTTAATGCTCAATGTTTAAAAAAATTGTAACTGCGGGGAGGGGGCGTTAGAAAGACATCTGGATATATAAGCAGATTATTAAGACTAACACCACTAAGAATGGGGATGTAAGTTACTACTTATTCCTCTGAGGCAGCTCGCAATCATCCTCCTGTACAGCCATTTACTTCGTGTCTATTTATATAAAATCCGTATCTGTGATTGTGTAAAGTATATAATAGCGTTTTTTTTGATTAATTAAAGAGATCTACATGCAAATTTCAGATAAAAAGGCGGTGACTATTCATTACACACTAACGAATAGCTCAGGCGAACAGTTGGATAGTTCACGCGGAGAAGAGCCTATGGTTTATTTGCATGGACACGGTCAAATCATACCGGGTTTGGAAAGTGCTTTAGATGGCAAAACCGCTGATGATAAATTTACAGTGACGATTCCGGCTGCCGATGCTTACGGTGAAAGAAGTGAAGATATGCTACAAACGGTAGCTCTTTCAATGTTTGAAGGTATGGATAAAGTGGAAGAAGGTATGCAGTTTCATGCCGATGCGAGTGGCGGGGTGAATGTTGTAACGGTGACCAAGATTGATGGTGATGATGTCACTATTGATGGCAATCATCCTTTAGCGGGTGAGGAATTGACTTTTGATGTTGAAGTTGTTGAAGTAAGAGAGGCAACAGAAGATGAATTAAGCCATCAACATGTACACGGTGAAGGCTGTAATCACTAATACCTTGCCAGTTTAGTGTTGATGTAGCAAAGCGGAATCAATGAGTTGAAGGGAAAAAGTATTGATATACATAAAACCAAAGTTGCTAGTCCTTGTAGTTATTTCTTATTAATGTTAGAAAGCAAGCGGCTGAGATACCGGATGATGCAAATAACATGCACATCACCATAATCTGGTATCTTGCTGCGATAAAGGGGGATACACCTGATAATATTTGCCCTGTCATCATCCCGGGTAAAGAGACTATTCCTACTGCAAAAAGCATGTTAATGGTGGGTATAAGTGCCGCATTAAATGCCTGTTTTCTGGCATCTAAATAAGTATGCGTCTGGATTTCTGACTGAAAGCGTTCCGCAGCCAGGCTAATGCTATTCATAGCGTTTGCTAAAATCATTCCGCCTAATGGAATGGTATAACGTGGTTGATACCATGGATTTAATTCGAGAACCGCTAATACAATAATGGATAAGGTAAAGCTACAGGCAATAAATAATGATAAGGCGGTTTTAGTCAATAATTGTCGACGATTGTTTTTGACTGTATCTAAAGCAATCCAGCTAGAGAAGAGTAACATCACCATTAATATCAGTAATGTGGTTAAAGCAGAATCAGATGCAAAAATGGTATTTAAGAAGTAGCCGATTAACAGCAATTGCACCAGCATACGGCACATTGCATACAGCGTATTCGTTGTTTTTAGCTTCCATTTAATAAGAATGATAAATACAGTTAAAACGGGTATTAGGGTAAATGCCAGGTTAGTTAAAGGGATTGTTTCTATAGTAATCATAATCAGGAGGTGTCCATGCGATATCTAATTTTACTCTGTTTGTTTGCCTCATTTAATGTATTTTCCGAGACATCTTTATGGCGCGTTAGTAAAGGGGACTCTGAATTATTTATTGGTGGCACCATTCATTTGTTAAGTGCAAGTGATTATCCATTGCCAGTAGAATTTGAACAGGCATATATAAAGTCAGACAAACTGGTTTTTGAAACCGATTTAGCTGCAATGGCAAGACCCGCTGTTCAGCAGCAGTTGTTACAACGCGTAATGTATAAAAAAGGTCAAACACTTAAAAATAATATAAGGCAACAAACCTATCAGGCACTAAAAAAACATGCGGTGTCTATAGGGCTGGATATTAATGCCTTAAATCAATTTAAACCGCCTATGGTTATATTAACAATCATAATGGCTGAATTGCAGCGACAGGGAATGGCAGAGAGTGGGGTGGATGATTATTTTAATAAAAAAGCACTAGCAGATGCTAAACCGTTAGGCGCATTAGAATCATTGGAAGTGCAGTTAGCGGTTATTGAAAATATGGGGAAAGGGCATGAGGATGAAATGATTCTCAGCACTATCGCCGAGATGAAAGAACTCCCTTTGACCATGGGGGCGATGAAGCAAGCGTGGCGTACAGGTGATGCCAAAGTATTGGAGGAAATTGGTATTACACCGATGAAGGTCGATTACCCTGCCTTATACCAGCTGATTTTAGTTAACCGAAATGAGGCGTGGTTACCTAAAATTGAAGCATTATTAACGACCCCAGAGGTTGAGTTTGTATTGGTGGGGGCTTTGCATCTTATTACAAATGAAGGGATTATCGCCAGGTTACGAGCGATGGGCTATAAGGTTGAATTGTTTTAATGCTTGCTTGTGTCGTGTTGAAACCATTGGCTTATTTTTCTCGTTCCCACGCTCCCGCGATGGTCACGGATGACCGGAGTGTCGCCGTTGTCGGGATCATTTGACGACCGAGGGAATGCAGACCGAGCCAGATATAAGCACCGTATGCGTTCCCACCGAGGAC
>CAYMPX010000146.1:0-7045 GCA_964392135.1 uncultured Methylomarinum sp. | reverse complement strand
GGCAAAGATTTTAAAGATAGTCAATAGTGCTTATTTTGGTTTTCCTGGAACGATCGATAACATTCCTCGTGCGATTAACCTTATAGGTCTTAAACAATTAAGAGATTTAGCACTGGCTACCTCGGTAGCGACCAGTTTTAAAGGCGTTCCTGCGGAATTGATTGATATGGATGTTTTTTGGTATCACAGTGTCACCAGTGGTCTGCTCGCTAAGATTTTGGCAAAATCACTTAAGTACCCTGATGCTGAGCGATTATTTGTTGCGGGTTTATTATTGAGTATAGGTAAGTTGATTTATTTTACCCAGTGCCCGGAGATAACCAGAGAAATACTTGCTGTTAAAGATCAGGGAGAAAATGCAATGCTGCTGGCTGAGCAACAGAAACTTGGCTTCTCTCATGCTGAGTTAGGTGCAGCATTTTTAAAGCAGTGGAAGCTACCCGCTAACATCTGGCAAGCGGTTGCAGGTTATTTAGATCCACTTAATGCCGGTGATTTTATAAGCGATGCCTGTCTGCTTCATGTTGCGGGTAAGTTAGCAAATAGTATTGAGCCATGTGCAAAGTATGATTTTGATTTTAATGAAATAGAACCCGATATTGATTCAGAGGTGCTTAATTATTTGCAATTAACACCTGAGATAATGCAGGACTCAATTGATGAGTCGCTTCTTCAAGCCTTTGATGTGCTGTCTATAATAAACCCCAAAGCAGCCACTATTTTTTAATTCGATTTAAAGGCATAATTGAGATGGTATAATTCTCTGTAATTTATACGCCTCATAGCGTATATTCCTGTTTTCCGACAGCAAGGAATCTGTTCCTTATGTCAATGTCTTTACTTAAATTAAATTACTTTATGTCATTCTCCTCTCTTGGACTTTCTGATCCTCTTCTTCGCGCTATTGATGAAAAGGGCTACTCTAAACCGTCACCTATTCAGTTAGAAGCAATTCCTGCCGTACTTTCTGCTAAAGATGTTATGGCTGCCGCACAAACAGGCACAGGAAAAACAGCGGGGTTTACTTTGCCTTTATTACAACGCCTGGAAGGTGGTAACAAAGTCAGAGCGAATCATATCCGCGCATTGGTACTGACACCCACGCGTGAATTAGCCGCACAGGTTGCTGAAAGTGTTGCTACTTATGGAAAACACTTGCCATTAAAGTCGAGCGTGGTTTTTGGCGGGGTTAAGATTAACCCACAAATGATGAAATTGCGTGGTGGTGTGGATGTACTGGTTGCAACACCAGGGCGGTTGATGGATCTTTATAACCAGAATGCGGTTAAATTTTCTCAGGTAGAAATATTGGTGCTTGATGAGGCCGACCGTATGCTAGACATGGGTTTTATTCGTGATATTCGTAAGATTTTAGCCTTATTACCTAAGAACAGGCAGAATCTGCTTTTTTCTGCTACTTTTTCAGGGGATATTCGTACGCTGGCAAGTAATCTACTGAGTGATCCTGTGCAAATTGAAGTAAGTCCCAGAAATGCAGCGGCTCAGAGTGTAACTCAAAAAATTTATGAGGTTGATAAAAATAAAAAGTCGGCTTTATTAAGCCATTTGATTAGAGATAATGCCTGGGAGCAGGTGCTGGTTTTTACGCGTACCAAGCACGGTGCAAATCGATTAACGAAAAAACTGCAAGGTGATGGGGTGACAGCGGCGGCAATTCATGGCAATAAGAGTCAGGGCGCACGAACTAAGGCGCTTGCAGACTTTAAAGCCAGGGATATTCGGGTGTTAGTAGCGACAGACATTGCCGCGCGCGGTATTGATATCAGTGAATTGCCACATGTGATTAATTTTGAATTACCGAATGTTGCAGAGGATTATGTTCACCGTATTGGTCGTACAGGACGTGCGGGATCTGAAGGTGAGGCTATTTCGTTAGTCAGTGTCGATGAAGTTAAATTACTTTCTGGTATTGAGAACTTAATTCGCCAGGTATTAGTGCGTGAGGTTGAAGCGGGATTTTCTCCCATAGATAAAGTGCCTTTAACAAAATTAAGAGACACCACTCAAAAGCCGAAGAAATCAAAAAAATCAAAGCAAACCAGGGATGGCGGGGCTAACCGATGGCAGGCTGGAGAGACAAGAAAACCGGAAAATAAATCCCGTAGAAAAACAAGACCTCAAGGGCAGACCGTACAAAAAAAGACAGCGTAAGGCGGAGTGGATGCAAATGATATAGTTTGACATTTAAAAATGGCTGCCATTTTTGTTCTTAATATTTTTATTGATAACCATGAAGAACAGGAACATTTAAAGCCTTTATCTTCGTATTATTTATGGTGTAAAAAATAGTTCTCTTAATCCCCATTAACTGGAGGTGAGATTTTAGCCTCCGCTGTTTATGGGGCTAAAATCTCACTTGCTGAGCGGTGCTAAAACCGACTAAAGACCCATTCTTTGTCGGAAGAAAGTGCTTCGTTAAACCTATAGCTTTCAAGGTTGAATGCTTTAATCTGTTCAGGTGCTGTCAAACGGTTTTTAATAATGAAGTCAGTCATTAAACCTCTGGCACGTTTAGCATGAATAGCAATCACTTTATAAACACCGGCTTTGTTTTCTTTAAAAGCCAGGGTTAATACCTTGTATTTTAGCTCTTTCGTTTTAATGACTTTAAAATACTCGTTGGATGCGAGATTGATCAGTAGGGGTGTCTCATCACTTTTTAAGTCTTGATTAAGCAATTCTGTTACCTGGGTGTCCCAAAATTCGTATAAATTTTTGCCGCGTTGATTTTGTAAACGTGTTCCCATTTCTAAGCGGTAGGGCTGTATTAAGTCGAGTGGTCGTAATGCACCGTATAAACCCGATAATATGCGTAAATGATCCTGGGCAAAGGCAAAGTCATCTTCATTGTAATTATCAGAATCAATGCCTCCATACACATCACCTTTAAAGGCTAATAATGCTTGTTTTGCATTTTTTAAAGAAAAGGGCAGCTGAAAATCCTGGTAACGCTGCCAATTGAGTAGGCTCAGCTTTTCACTGATTTTCATTAAAGCCAAGAGCGCTTCCGGGTCTAACTGTTTTACGGTATCAATGAGTAATTGGCTTTGTTGTTGCTGTCTGGGTTGGGTATGTGATTTAAACGGATGGTCTGAAAAGTCCAGTGTTTTTGATGGCGAGATAACAATAATCATTTAATAACCTTGATAAAACTGTTTGCCTGGTAGCCTTTTTAGTCAATCGTTTCAATTGATAAACCCTAACCCCATTGAACTCCAGTCTAAATAGTGACAACCCTCATTTTTTAACTATTCATTAAACGATGGCTTTCAAAATAGACGAGGTTTATCCATCATGTACTCAATATTTCCTGAACTTTACCCTCAACAGCAAGAAAAACCACACTCGCCAACTGACAAAAGATACCATGCTCAACAACACCAGGCATAGCGTTTAAAATGCTATCCACCTGGGTACTATCCAGTTCTGAATCAAAAACCGTATCCAGTACCAGACTGCCATAAGAGGTGACTGCCAACCCATTGCCACTACTATTTTTACGCAGTGCACCTCGTCCACCAAGCTCTATGAGTCTTTGTCTAATCATTTGCCAGGCAAACGGCATCACCTCTATAGGGATTGGAAAGCGTTCACCAATGCGATCTACCATTTTACTTTGATCCACCAATACAATAAATTGGTCACTGGCTCTGGCCAAAAGTTTTTCTCTTACCAAATCAGCACCTTGACCTTTTAACAACGTGTTACCCGGCGCCACCTCGTCTGCCCCATCGACATACAAGTCCAAACGTGTCAGGTGTTCTATTGCCACCAATGGCAGTCCTGCTTGCTGTGCTTTAAGCATGCTGACAACTGAACTGGCGGCGACAGTCACTTGCAAACCTTCTTCATTTCTGCGACGAACCAGTTCCTCTATAAAATAATCCGCTGTCGATCCAGTCCCTAATCCCACCAGCATGCCATCTTTAACCTGTCTGGCCGCATGTTTTGCTACAAGTTCTTTATCATTCATACTAACTCCTGAGTAAATAAAAGGATCAAAGTCCTTTAATAAAAAGGCGATCAGCATGGCAAACAAAAACACCTTTGATCCATTAATAAAACCCAAGGTAAGTCTTGTATTTTGCCATACTAACAATCCAGAAATCACTGCATATTCCGGGATTTTTGTCTTTTTAACAATCGATATAACGAGTATCCATTACTTTTTTAACCGGTACAAAGCGGATATATCTTCATCTCCATGACCTTGATCCATTAACTGCTCATAATCACCAAGTGTTTTATCTATCGATGGTAAGGACATATTACTTTGTCTGGCCATTTTTTGACAAATCTTTAAATCTTTATGATGCAATGCCAGCTTAAAGCCGGGGGCAAAAGTTCCTTTTGTCATACTCAGACCTCTATGCTGTAAAAACCAATTACCTGCTGCGCCACCTGAGACCACTTTAATCACTTTATCCATAGCCAGACCCTGCTGCTGACCAAAAGCTAAAGCATCTGTGACTGCCTGATTAATCCCCGCCGCCATAATTTGATTAACCGCTTTAGTCGCTTGCCCTGAACCTACGCCTCCCATGTGTACAATTGTTGCACTCATAGAATCTAAAACAGGTCTCGCTCTTTCCAGGACTGTTTCATCACCTCCGACCATCATCGCTAAAACGCCCTTTTTAGCGCCCTCTACCCCTCCCGAAACAGGGGCATCCAAGAATCCAACCGTCTTTTCTGACAAGATATCAGCCGCTGTTTTAGCGGTTTCACTGCTAACGGTCGACATATCAACCACCATAGTATTTGGTTTTATGGTTTCAGTTATATCATTCACTATCTGTAAAACATCTTCATCCGCAGACACACAAATCAGCAGTAAATCCACTTGCCCAGCTAATTGCTGAACCGATGAACAGGCAAGCACATTCCATTCTGCCGCAAAAGCATCGGCTTTATTTGCAGTCCGGTTATAAACAGCGGTCAACCATCCTGCTTTAGCCATATTGCTTGCCATTCCTAGTCCCATTGCACCTAAACCGATCAACCCGACTTTCATTCTACCTTCCCCTTTTTATGAATAGCATCTGAATACAGATTATCATTGCCTATGATAAAATAGCCCCATGCAAGAATTAACTACCTTTAACCCATAACCCAGAGAAAACACTTATGTTTGACCCAAAATCAATTGACGATATAGCTAACCGTTTAGTGGATGCTATTCCACCAGGATTAAGCAGTATAAAAGGCGATATGGAAAAAACCTTCCATGGTATTTTACAAGGCGCTTTAGGCAAGCTAGACCTTGTTACCCGCGAAGAATTTGAAGTACAAAAAGCCGTTTTAGCAAAAACACGCTCTAAATTAGAAAATTTAGAAAAACGTGTTGATGAAATTGAATTGAAAAATAACTAAACGCCTTTACCCTATTACACCTCTCACTAAAGGAGTGTGCATAAAATAACGTATGCTTCTTAATACAAGGCGCAGGTCTTTAGCCTGCGTTATAAAAGGTGAACTAAAGATCCGCGCCCCAAAGTTGTCGAAATTATTTCATACATGTTCCTGAAAACCCTGATGTTTCGATAATAAGGAACGAGGATTCAATAATACCCGAATCCTACATTTACAGGTTGTGATAGCCCGTTTCTTCATGCAACACAATATCCAGCCCTTCAATTTCATCGTCAGAAGAAACGCGTAAGCCAATAAATTTATCAATAATTTTTAAGATGCCATAGCTGAATCCGGCACTCCAAACAATAGTGACAATAACAGCTAATGCTTGCACACTCACCTGATCCATTATAGAAACCCCATCAGCCAATCCCAAGCCACCTAAACTACTTGCAGCAAATACACCGGTTAATAATGAACCCACAATACCGCCCACACCATGAACAGGAAATACATCTAAAGAATCATCTATCTTCAACTTACGCTTCACATATTGCGTTGCATAAAAACACACGATACCGGCAACAACACCGATCACCATTGCCCCTGCCGGTCCAACAAAACCTGAAGCCGGTGTAATTGTTCCTAATCCTGCAACCATTCCAGTAACAACACCCAGAACACTGGGTTTGCCAAATCGCATCCATTCGATAAACATCCAGGTTAAAGCACCTGATGCTGCACCAATATGTGTCACCAACATTGCCATGCCCGCTGAGCCATCAGCCGTTAATGCACTCCCTGCATTAAAACCAAACCAACCAACCCATAGCATCCCCGCACCCGTGACAACCATAGTCATGTTATGTGGTGGCATAGCGATTGTAGGAAAACCTTGTCTTTTACCTAAAACTAAAGCTGTCACTAAAGCCGCAACACCTGCATTCACATGGATAACGATACCGCCAGCAAAATCCATAACCCCTAATTCAGCTAACCAGCCGCCCCCCCAAATCCAGTGACAGACAGGTACGTACACTAGAAGCAACCATAAAGCACTAAACCAGAGCATAGACGAAAATTTCATTCTTTCTGCAAAACCACCCACGATTAATGCCGGGGTAATAATGGCAAAGGTCATTTGAAACATAAAATAAACCGTCTCAGGAATATCGCCAACCAAACTATCGACAGTCATACCCGACATAAATAGTTTTGAAGTGCCGCCAATGATTTTTTGTAACTCGCCACCCTCTGTAAAAATTAAACTATAGGCTCCCAATAACCATAAAATTGAAACAATGCAGGTAATGGTAAAGCACTGCATTAAAACAGATAACACATTTTTACTTCTAACTAAGCCGGCATAAAATAAAGACAATCCCGGGAGAGTCATAAATAAAACCAACCCTGTTGAAGTCAATACCCACGCTGTATTTGCCTGATTTAATTCACCCGCACTTGCAAGACCGGGTAACAACAAGCACACCAATAACGCACAACAATTTTTAAAATTCATTTAGCTAAGCCTTACTCCAAAATATATAAAAAGATATTACCAAAGACGTTTGTTTTATCAAACTGAGCCACAAGACCCCGTCTCTTCAGGTCGGAGATGTAGTGGTTCTCTGGCGATAGCCAGTTAAGAAAATGTTGTATTAAGTTAGTC
>CAYMPX010000145.1:0-7098 GCA_964392135.1 uncultured Methylomarinum sp. | reverse complement strand
CCAATGCCGATATTGATGCGTTGGATGCCTATTGGCAGGTGTTTCCTACACTGCGTATGGTGATGGTTAAGGAAGTACAGGCTAAGTATTTAACTATTGGCAAAGAGGAGCAGACCGTATTAGAAAAAGGGGCTTGTCCTGATGGATACAAGTTAACTGAGGTTGGAGTGATTCCTGTGGATTGGGGGGTGATTTTTTTAAGGAGAATAATTTTGCGATTTGATGCTGGTATAAGTGTAAATTCAGTTGATGAAGAGCTAGGTATATTTGGGCATAGTGAATCGGTTTTAAAAACATCGTGTATTTCAAATGGATATTTCTTCCCTACTGAGTGCAAAAAAATACTTCCAAATGATATTAAGCGGGCAAAAATAAATCCTTCTAAAAACTCGATACTTATTAGCCGTATGAATACACCTGCATTGGTTGGTGAATGTGGATACATAAATAAAGATTATCCATTTTTATTTCTACCTGACAGACTTTGGAAAGTAGTATTTAAAAATAATGCTAAAGTAAATGTAAAGTGGCTTACTTATATTTTAAGTTTTAGACAATTCAGTCAAGAAATTAAAGATGCTGCTACTGGTACTAGCGGTAGTATGAAGAATATTTCAAAAGGTACACTATTAAATTTACCAATTTTATACCCAGAAGAGCGAGAGCAAACAGCCATAGCCAAAGCCTTATCCGATGTCGATGCCTTAATCGCCTCATTAGAAAAACTTATCGAAAAAAAACAAGCGATCAAAACCGCCACCATGCAACAATTGCTAACAGGCAAAAAACGCTTGCCAGGTTTTGGTGAAGGTAAAGGCTATAAACAAACAGAGCTGGGTGAAATTCCTGAGGATTGGGAAGTTTTAGAGTTAGGGAGTTGTATCAATCATACCCAGCTTGGTGGAAATTATAAAAATAGTGAGATTGAAACTGAATATCCATTAATAAAAATGGGGAATATTGGTCGTGGCTACATTGAGTTAAAAAAGGTTGAATACATTGATTCGCAAGAAAAAATATCAGCAAGAGATACGTTGGTAAAAGGTGATATTTTATTCAATACAAGAAACACTCTTGATCTTGTTGGCAAAGTGTCAATATGGAATAGTGAATTACCAAATGCTTTTTTTAATTCAAATCTTTTACGGATTACTTTTGATAAAAATAAAATAGCAAGTAACTATTTTGCAAATTATTTAATGAATATGAAGCAAGTAATTTCAGCATTGTCTGATATAGCAACGGGTACTACAAGTGTAGCTGCAATATATACTAGAGATTTGGTGAAAATTAAAATTATAACTCCTCCCATTGATGAACAACGTGCAATTGCAAACGTATTACTTGATATGGATAAAGATATTTCACAATTCAAAAGAAATATTGCCAAAACTCACCAAATCAAACAAGGCATGATGCAAGAGTTGTTAACAGGTAAAACAAGACTAATTTAAGGGGAATCAATTATGAGTGATGTGCATAGTAATATCATATCTTGGTTACATGAACAGAAATATTGGTTACAAGTAGCTGCTAAGAAACTTCTTGATCAGGGGGTAATTAGCGATGAGGATATTGGTGAACTAACAACATTACTTAAAAGAGAAGAAGGTCTACTAACCGATATAGCAATTGATTTTTCTACATTTTTTGATTCTGAAAATGATTCTGGACAGCTAAGGATTAACTCTATTGGTGACATAAGGGGAATTGAAAACCTTTCTCCACGCATTCCTCTTAACTTTGGAAATAGCAATTTAGCTGTTATATACGGAAATAATGGATCAGGGAAATCTGGTTATACTCGGATATTAAAGAAGGTCTGTGGCAAAAATCATGCTAGTGAGCTTAAGCCAAATGTTTTTGAGCTAGAACCAGATGTACGACAGTGTTTAATCGGTTTTAATTATAATGATACTGAATATACTGAAACATGGGCTGCTAATTCTGATGCAATAGATGCCTTGCTTAATGTCGATATTTTTGATTCACATTCTGGTCATCTTTACCTTAATAGTGAAAATTCTGCTGCTTACATTCCAGAAACCGTAGCTCTTTTTGAAGATTTGGTCGTTGTTTGTAAGCATATAAAAAAGTTGCTTGAGTCTGAAAAAGGTAGTCTAAAGTCTAATTTACCTTCGATTCCTTCTGAATATAGCGATACCAAGTACGGTCTTAAATTGGGTCAACTTGTGGCTAATCTTGATGCTGATGAGTTGCGTGATTTTTTTAAATTTTCAGAAGTAGATCAAGTTAATCAAGCAAGTATTGAAGAGCGCTTAAAAGATGCGCCAAATGTTTTAGCTCAACAGAAACGTAATCACAAGAATCAACTTGGAACATTAATTAACACAGTTTATGAAGCAGTTAGAGCAGTTAACCCTGATGCATGCGGAACAATATTTCAGTTACAGCAAGGTGCGAAAAACAAAAGAAAAATAGCCATAGAAGGAGCGTCTTCTGCTTCTGATATAAGCAATGCAATTTTACCTGGTATTGGTACGGAAACATGGATGGCTATGTGGCAAGCGGCTAGGGAATATTCCATTTCTACTGCTTACCCAAGTGAAAAGTACCCTAAAACGGATGATGATTCTCGTTGCTTATTGTGTCATCAAAGTTTAGATGAGGAAGCTAAGAAAAGATTGCAAGGTTTTGAAAATTTTATTAATAGCACTTTGGAAATAGATGCTGAAAAAACAGAAAATAGTTATAAACATGAGCTTGATGCCCTTCCTTCAATCCCTACGGAACAACAACTAAAAACAAGTTTGCAAGCTGCGAAGCTTGAGGAGGATGTTTGGTTTCCAGTTTTTCATGAAATATGGGGAAACATACAAAAAATAGTTGTCGATCTAAAAAAAGAGCATAGCGAGGCTTTTATTGGATATGTTTTGCCTGAAGATGTTTTTAAGTCCATTACTGATCAAATAACATTAATTGAAGGGCAAATATTGTTGCATGATTTTGAGACCGTGAACTTTGATAAACCAGTGTTAACAAAAGAGCTCAATGATTTAAAAGCAAAGCAGTGGGCATCTGGTTATATTGATGCAATTCTTGAAGAAGTTGTCAGGCTTGGAGAAATTCAATCCTATAAGCAATGGATTGAATTAACTAACCCCCGTGTAATTTCAATTAAAGCAGGCGATGTTTCTAAATCGGTTATTACTGAAGCTTATATTGATAGATTTAATACTGAGTTAGCTGCTTTAGGTGCTAAAAATATTAAGGTTGAATTAGTTAAAACAGGAGTTGAACTTGGAAAGGTTAAACATAAAGTTCAATTACGAGGGGTGGCTACAAATTCTGCTAAAACATCTGAAATATTGAGCGAAGGTGAGCATCGTATTGTTTCACTTGCGGCTTTTCTTGCGGATGTTACAGGGAAGCCGCAGTTTACCCCCTTTATATTTGATGATCCAATTTCTTCACTTGACCTTGATTATGAGTGGGAAGTGGCAAAAAGACTTGTAAATCTTTCTATTGAACGGCAGGTAATAATACTTACTCATCGATTATCACTATATGGAGCAGTCGAGGATTGTGCAAAAAAAGTGGAAAATGATTGGCATAAAAAGAATTTAACACAAATTTGTATTGAAGCATTTAATGGTACTACAGGACATATGGTTCCACCTGATACTTGGGTTGCAAACACTAAAAAAGCAAATAATATTCTTATTGATAAGCTGAATAATGCAAAAAAACTTGTAGATACTGATATTGTTGATATTGATATTGATATTGATATTGATATTGATATATATAAAACATTGATTCAGGGAATCTGTTCTGATTTTCGGAAATTATTAGAAAGAACTATTGAAGATGATTTGTTAACTAAAGTAGTTAATAGGTATCGCCGTAGTATTACCACAGATGGGCGATTACCTAAGTTATCTAAAATATCAAATGATGACTGCCAATTTTTTGATATTTTAATGACAAAATATTCATGTTATGAGCACAGTCAGTCGTTAGAAACACCAAAATTTGTACCCTCTCATCAAGAATTACTTGATGATTTAGAGAAATTGAAAAATTGGCGAAGTGAATTCACCCTGCGCTCTAATGAGATGGTAGTAGGTTTATGATTTATATCGTATGTTATAAGTTTTTAATTAATAGTTGTGATTTTTTGATAAAGAAAAGTGTCAAAATATAAAGTTGGCGGCACTCAAGGGCTTTATCAATCAGGATCTAATGATTTGGTTCTAGCGAATAAGTTAGGCCTTACCGATCCAGTTGATATGGATCAGGCGGAGTTAGTTTTATTAGAAAAGCTCTATGAAGATGTATTGCTTAAGCATTTTCCACGGCAGGTCATTCAAGTCTCGGATATTAAAACCTGGCACCGTAGATGGTTAGGCAATATCTATGATTGGGCGGGTGAAGAGCGTTCAGTTAATATGAGTAAGAGTGGTTTTCAATTTGCGGCAGCCGCTCAAGTATCCAGGCTATTGCAGGAGTTTGAACAACAATATCTTAATAAATTTACGCCTTGCACGGAGTTTAGTGAATCGCAATTAATCGAAGCAATCGCTGTAACCCATATAGAATTTATTTTGGTTCACCCATTTCGAGAAGGTAATGGCAGGTTATCTCGTTTATTAGCGGATGTGATGGCTGTACAAGCAGGTTTTCAGCCCTTGGACTATAGCAGTTGGGATCAGGATAAATCAGCTTATATTTCTGCTATTCAAGCGGGGCTAAGTATGAACTATCAGCCAATGAAAGTATTGGTGAGCCGTGCGGTAGAGCTTAATTAGCTTGCGAGCATTAAGTGTTTGAATTTGTTGTGTTTAGATTTTAAAGTGTCTTCCAATACTTTGATGGATTGACCCGTTTCAATGGCGGTAGAGCTAGCCACGGCACGAAGAATACGTGCTTTGGATACAGTATTTACGGTTTTATCTTTGGTTTTCATGGTGATTACTCTAAAAGTAGCTAGTCTGCTTATTATATAGGGTTAAGCTATCGTTGTATGGGAATTTTATATGTTAATAATGCTTTTATTGGAGAGTAGTTACAGTGAGTAATGTCGGCCAGCGTGAACGCATAACCCAGAATCGAGTTGTTAGACTGTTTCAGGATGACTTAGGATACGATTATCTTGGTAATTGGGAGTATCGAGAAAATAATCGCAATGTAGAACCTGAATTATTGACAGCTTGGTTGCGTAAGCAAGGGGTGAACGATACTTTAATTGGTAAGGCGATGCGCCAACTGGATACTGAATCTGCCTTAGGTGAAGGTAAAAAACTTTATTATGCTAATAAAGAGGTTTATCGCTTATTACGTTATGGTATAAAAGATAAAGAAGGGGCGGGTTTACAAAATGAAACTATCTGGTTAATTGACTGGAAAAACCCTGAAAATAACGATTTTTCCATTGCAGAAGAAGTTTCTGTTAAAGGTGAAAACAAAAAACGCCCTGATATTGTTCTGTATGTAAATGGTATTGCCTTAGGAGTCATCGAGCTTAAGCGTTCCAGTGTTTCCATTGGCGAAGGCATTAGGCAGAACCTTGATAATCAGAATAAGGGTTTTATCCGTAACTTTTTCACTACTATGCAGTTGGTCATGGCGGGCAATGCTACTCAGGGTATTCGCTACGGCACGATTGAAACACCCGAGAAATATTATCTTACCTGGAAAGAAGACGTAGATAATCGTTACGATAATCCGCTTGATTTTGATATTAGCCGCCTGTGTAATAAGTCGCGATTCTTAGAAATGATTCATGATTTTATTGTTTTTGATGCGGGAGCAAAAAAGACCTGTCGCCATAATCAATATTTTGGAGTACAGGCAGCCCAACAGCATGTATTTAATCGGGAGGGCGGAATTATCTGGCATACGCAAGGATCAGGTAAAAGCTTAACGATGGTATGGCTGGCAAAGTGGATACGCGAAAATGTCAGTGATGGACGGGTATTAATTGTTACTGATCGATCTGAGCTTGATGAACAAATAGAAAAAGTGTTTAAAGGCGTGGATGAAGCTATTTATAGGACTGAAAGTGGTGCTGATTTGCTGGCGACACTAAATGAAAATGATGAATGGCTGATGTGTTCCTTGGTGCATAAATTTGGTCGCCAGGGAGGGAGTGATGACGATGAATCAACCAAGTCATTTATTGAGGAGTTAAAGGCAAAGCTACCTACAAATTTTAAGCCAAAAGGTGAATTGTTTGTGTTTGTTGATGAATGCCATCGAACCCAGTCAGGTAGGTTGCATGAGGCAATGAAAGCCATACTGCCAAATGCATTGTTTATTGGTTACACAGGTACGCCGCTGCTAAAGAAAGATAAAAATAAATCGATAGAAGTCTTTGGTGGGTATATCCATACCTATAAGTTTAATGAAGCGGTCAAGGATGGTGTTGTTCTTGACCTGCGGTATGAAGCGCGCGATATAGATCAGAATCTAACCTCTGAGAAGAAAGTAGATGAGTGGTTTGAGGCTAAAACACGCGGGCTGTCTAATCTTGCAAAGATTCAGCTTAAGCAGAAATGGGGCTCGATGCAAAAAGTGCTTTCGAGTAAATCGCGTTTAGAGCAGATTGTCAGTGATATTTTGTTGGATATGGAAATTAGACCGCGATTGATGGATGGTCGAGGCAATGCAATGCTAGTTTGCACCAGTATTTATCAAGCCTGTAAAGTGTACGAGATGTTTTGTAACTCAGGTTTGGCAGGTAAGTGTGCGATTGTAACCAGTTACAAACCGTCTACTGCGGATATTAAAGGTGAGGAGACAGGTGAAGGTCTTACTGAAAAATTACATCAGTATGGGATATATCGAAAAATGTTGGCTGATTACTTTGAACAGCCAGAAGATAAAGCAGTTAATCTCATTGAAAAATTTGAAAAAGAAGTAAAACAAAAATTTATTGATGAACCAGGACAAATGCGGTTGCTTATCGTAGTGGATAAGCTATTAACAGGATTTGATGCACCATCAGCGACTTATTTGTATATTGATAAGCAAATGCAAGATCACAGCCTGTTTCAAGCTATTTGTCGTGTCAATCGCTTGGATGGGAATGATAAAGAATACGGTTATATTATTGATTATAAAGACCTGTTTAAT
>CAYMPX010000144.1:0-7102 GCA_964392135.1 uncultured Methylomarinum sp. | reverse complement strand
TAAACCCACTCTACGTTCATACAATCTATTATCAGACACATTAATATCATTCAGATATTCCAAATGCTCGCCGGCGCTGGCAATAGGAATAATGTGCGGGTCTGACTCTTTTTTAACCCCGACCCAGGCCATACTCAAACTGCGAAACTTTACCGTAATATGGCATAGCGCATTAAACAGTTCAGTTTCATTGCTGATGTGCACAATCGCATGATTAATCTGGCTAAGTGCTGCGTACATATCAGTTAAATACTGGATTTTTTCGCTATCGTGTTTACTCTGGGTAATATCGAACATAAACCCTATTAATTCAGTCACCTGCCCGTTTTCTATTATTAGATTTACAATATCCCTGATCCAGATAATTTCACCACTGGCTGAAATAATTCGGTATTCAAACTGGTGATTTCTTAATGCTTTGGTTTCAGTCAAACAATAATCTAACGCCCATGTTCTGTCGTCTTTGTGGATATGCTTCTGCCAAAAACCTGCGGATAACCACTGTTCATTAGAATACCCTGATAATACTTCAGCCTGCTCACTGACGAAAGTAAATTGGTAGGTTTCAGCATCAAGTCGCCAAAAAATGGCTGATTGCACTTGTATTAATTCTCTAAACAGCAATTCACTTTCTGCCAGTTTTTGATGGGTTAAGGTGAGCTCTTTATAATGGTTCTGTAAAACATCGGCCTGGATCTGTAATTTACTCGCCAGATGCCTTGCCTGTTTTTCTGCCTGCCGTCTTTCGACCACTTCAGACGCGAGTATCTGGTTTTTTTCATTAAGTGCTGCTTCTGCCAATTCCTGACTTTCATGAATTAAAACGATCCACCAAGAGCCAATACTGGTAAATACAGCCAATGCAAAAAAAATCTGATAAAAACTTGAACTTAGGGTGTTAATAATCGTTTGATTGGCTCCTTCTATTTGAATGGAAAATGTGAGCCACAATATAATGCCTGTCAGCGCCAGCATCCCGCCCCAAATCAACAAAAAGTGAGTCATTCGTTTTACGGTATTTTTAGAGACTTTATTTTGTAAAAATATCCCTGGCAGACTGTCTACAAGCTTTTGACAGCAAGGTGGTTTTTTAGGCTTGCAGTGGTCATGGCATACTGAGTCCAGTGTACAGCACAAGGAACAGATAGGCGTTTGATAAAAAGTACAATAAGCAAAATCAGTTTGTACATATTGTTGCTCACATATACCACAGGTTTCCAGTTCATTACTTTGAGCATAATGTTCATTTGGGCGAGCAATGTAATATTTACCCTGGGTTACAAATGCAATCATTGGCGATAAAATAAAACTGATTGAAAGGGCTAGTAATGATGAATAGGCCTGGGCATATAAACCCAATAGTCCGGTAAAAGCAGCAATCGAAATTAATGAAGCGACAACCATGGCGAGAAAACCTACCGGATTAAAATCATACAGGTGGGCGCGTTTAAACTCGATCATAGCGGGGCTTAATTTTAAAGGCTTGTTAATGACTAAATCCGCAACGACTGCAGCTATCCAGGCAATCGCAATATTGGAATAAAGTCCCAATATTTTTGCCAAGGCCTGAAATACCCCCATTTCCATCAACATTAAGGCAATGACTATGTTAAAGACCATCCACACCACCCGACCAGGGTGAGAATGAGTGATTCGAGAAAAAAAGTTAGACCATGCTAAAGAGCCTGCATAAGCATTGGTAACATTAATTTTTATTTGCGAAATAACCACAAAAATCATTGTCACCAATAATGCTAATTGTTTATTTTCAAATACATAGCTATAAGCAATGCTATACATTTGCACGGGCTCTTTCGCTTCAGTAACAGCCAGACCTGCCAGTACCGCTAAAGAAGCTAATAACACACCGCCTATTTGCTTGAGAAACCCCAAAATAATCCAGCCAGGTCCCGCAGCTATAACCGTAAACCACCAGCTGTATTGATTGGTTTTATCTTTATCCGGCATAAACCGCAAGTAATCCACTTGCTCACCAACCTGAGCAATTAATGCCAATGAAATCCCAGTGGCTATCCCAAAATAATAGGGATCAAATTCATTACTGCCCGATATTTTTCCAGAAAACCGAGACATAAAGTCTAACGCTCTGGGTTCGTGTATCAGTACAAAATAGAATGGCACCAGCATTAATATCAGCCACACGGGTTGTGTCCAGAAATGCAGACGATTAATCAAGGTAATGCCATAAAAAACAAGTGGAATAATAACTAAGGAACAAACGATATAACCTAGATATAAAGGCAAATCAAAATATAACTTGAAGGCTTGCGCCATAATGGCCGCTTCCAGTGCAAAAAAGATAAAGCAAAAAGAAGCGTAAATTAACGAAGTAATGGTAGAACCAATATAGCCAAATCCGGCACTCCGTGTTAGCAGGTCTATATCTATATTATATCGAGCGCAATAATAGCTAATTGGTGCACAGCAAAGGAATATAATCAAAGCGGCAAAAGCAATAGCCCAGAATGCGTTGGCAAATCCATAATCGAGTAATAAAGCAGCACCAATCGCTTCTAAAGCAAGAAAAGAAATACTGCCGATTGCGCTATTCGCAATTAAAAACGGCGACCATTTGCGGTAACTGGACGGCGAATAACGTAAGGCATAATCTTCAAGTGACTCTGTTGCCACCCATTGATTATATTTTCGCCGTGTTTTTTCTATTTTGTGTTGCGTCATGCTAACCCTTGGATAAATGTTGAGTTTTACCATGTTATACTTGAGATTCAGAACTCAACTACTATAGACTGAAAGTCCATAGCTTGTTTAGTAGCGGCTAAAATTTATTATCTCAATTTGCGATGTTGAAAAATATTTAACAGAATTAGCTCGTAGCTCCGATTAGCGGTAGCGTAATCGGAGGGTACCGTTTACGCACTTATCGTACCGTATCGTGTAATAGATCTATTTCTCGAATCAATAAATTATTATCATGTCGTTGTAAAAGATTAACCGTAAAAAAATACGTTCCTCCCAGGATCAATGCACGTCGATAATTGGGCATGTTTTTGCCATTTAAAAATGTGAGGTTAGCATGATTAACATCTACAAGTTACGAGTGTTAATCGGAGTTACGGGGGGGGTTGGCAAGATGCGGAAATTATTTCGTGCGTATTTCTACAAGAGTATAGTGTATTTTCGATTAATATCAAAGACACTCAGAAATCAGCCTTTTATTTCTGTCACAATAATATCTATACCATTTTGTTTTAAGCGTTTTTTAATCACAGAAACGCTGGATGAGTTTGAATAAGGGCCTATTTTTACTCGATTCCATACCGCATTGCCTATTTTGGCTTTTTCAATTCTTGATTCAATACCCATTAATGCCAGGCGGGCTCTTAATTTATCGGCTTCAGAAAATTGTCTAAAAGAGCCTGCCTGCATTAAGTACTTGCTGGTTTTTTTTCGCTTACCAAATTGCTCTTCTCTGCTGCGGGTATTTATTTCATAGTCCGGGACGACAATTTCTGTTTCAGGCAAAATAGTATAAAAATCAAACCGAGGTTCTTTGGGTATCTGCTGTTTCTGTTTGCGGGCTGTTTGGGCTTTTTTAACCGTTTTTGTTGTCGAAATGCGCTTTGTTTGTTGCGTGTTTTTTTGTTCTTCAGGTGCCGAGTTCTGTAAAAAAACCAAGAAGCCTATAAAGAGAGCAATCAAGCATATGACCAAGCCCCATTTCCACCCAGCTATTTTTGACGGTGTGGAGTTTGGTGATTTTTTGCCTTGATTTGCCCTGTCTTTATAGTCTCTGGCCATTACATCGATTCAGGTGTGTTGATGTTAAGCAGGGATAAACCATTGACCAGTACTTGCTTGCTTGCGCAAATGAGGTTTAAACGTGCATTTCGTAGTGCGGCATCTTCAATTAAGAATGGGTGTGCATTGTAATAAGCATGGAAATTATTAGCTAATTCACGAAGATAGTGAATTAATTGATGCGGTTCATACTGTAAAGCAGAGCGTTCCAATATTTCTGGATATTTAGACAGTGTGGTCAGTAGCGCTATTTCATGCGGCTGGGTGAGTTTGTCCAGATTTTCCATGCCCAGGTGCAGGTCTCTTTCCAAGCCTTTTTCATCCAGTTGGCGTAAAACACTGCAGACGCGAGCATGGGCATACTGTACATAAAAAACAGGATTTTCATTGGTTTTTGAGGTGGCAAGTTTTAAATCAAAATCCATATGTTGTTCAGATTTGCGCATCATATAAAAGAAACGTGCAGCATCTTTACCCACTTCACTGCGTAATTGACGTAAAGTGACAAATTCACCTGAACGGGTAGACATCGGTAGTTTTTCTTTACCTCTGTAGAGTATGGCAAATTGAACTAACAGTACTTTTAGTTTTGATTCATCCGCCCCTAAGGCTTGCATTGCTGCTCTCACTCTAGGGATATAACCGTGATGATCGGCACCCCAGATATTAATAATTTGTTCAAAACCACGCTCTAGCTTATTCATGTGATAAGCAATGTCAGAGGCAAAATAGGTTGATTGTCCGTTTTCTCGTACTACAACGCGGTCTTTTTCATCGCCCAGGCGACTTGATGCAAACCAGGTTGCGCCTTCTTTTTTATAAAGGTAGCCAGCATCATCTAAGCGTTTCAGGGCTTCTTTGATAGAACCATCTTCCATTAGGAGGCGTTCTGAAAACCATTCCTGGTAAGTCACACCAAACTCTTCCAGATCTTCTTTTATGTCTTCAAGAATCACATTTAAACCGGCCTGGAATAAATCACGATAGAGTGAAGGGCCGAGCAATGTTTTTGTTCTGTCAATCAATGCGTCAACATGTTTTTCTTTATCGCCCCCCTGAGGTTCATCCACAGGAATATCTTCTAGTACCAACTCTGCGGGTCGTCTGTATTCATTACCGGTATCTTTATGCAGTGTAAAGGCAATATCCCGAATATATTCACCGCGGTAACCATTACTTGGAAAGGGGATGACTTCTCCACATTCCTCCAGGTAACGCAACCAGATACTGGTTGCCAGAATATCCATTTGACGACCCGCATCGTTGACGTAGTATTCTTTGGATACGTCAAAACCAACAGCTTGTAATAAACTAGCGACTGCAGAGCCGTAAACAGCACCGCGACCATGACCTACGTGTAGTGGTCCGGTTGGGTTGGCTGACACAAATTCGACCTGGATTTTTTTGCCTGCGCCAATATCACTTAAACCAAACTGACTGCCTGCGTCATGAATTTGTTTGATGATTTGAAACTGCGTTTCAGCATTAATAAAGAAATTAATAAAGCCCGGCCCTGCAATTTCTACTTTTGATACGACTGAATCCGCAGGCAGTGAGGCAATAATTTGTTCAGCTAATTGTCTCGGGTTGATTTTAGCTGCTTTTGCTAATACCAGAGCCAGATTAGTGGCAAAATCCCCGTGACGTTTATCTCGTGCACGCTCAATAGTAATTTGAGGTGCTATATTTTGGTCAAGAACGCCTTCCGATTTAAGTGCGTCAATTGACTGTTGCAGCAGAGTTTCCAGCTTTTGTTTCATTATTATGAAGTATTTGAGAGACAACAAACCCCATATTATCCCTGAAAAAGAGATGTTTCGCCAAGGGATATACGCTTAATCTATATATTCAAAGATCTTTACGACCTGTTTTATATGGCTTTCTCGTCGAGCGACTTCAGTGGCAACATATCCTTCATTCTTATGTACCAAGCCCAGTAGGTAAACAATACCGTCTTCGGTAATAACTTTTACCCGGGTTGCATCGAAGCCTGGTAAGTTTTCAATATGAGTTAATGCGGTTTTTACTTTTGTGGTAATGATAGCGTCAAGAGCGCGGCTGCTAAAGCTGGAGGGCGACGCTATTTTTAATTCATTATGAACGAGTTTAACGCCGGGAATGATGCGAACAATAGCGATAATTTTCTGCCGCAATAGTTCCGTGGGTGCCTCTCCTGTTACTAAAACTGTGCCATTATAAGCCGTCACATTAAAATGGCATTCTGCCCGGATATCACCCTCTGAATTGAGCTCTATCCCGGCATTAATTTCGATGCGCTCATCAATGAGCAATGCTTTGCTGGTACGACGGTCATGCAATAAAGAGAGACCTGTTATTTCTGCGCTTCCTGTTGCCAGGGGAGCGCAGGCTGAGACTAAAAATGGAATGCCAAGAGCAATGAGTAAGCGTTTCATTATGCGTGTTATCCACCGAAAAGTTGTTGATCTATTAAGTCACAAAGACAATGGGTGATTAATAAGTGAACTTCTTGAATGCGAGCGGTTGATACAGAAGGTACTCTAATTTCAATGTCAGA
The DNA here is from genome assembly GCA_964392135.1 of uncultured Methylomarinum sp. GTDB lineage: Bacteria > Pseudomonadota > Gammaproteobacteria > Methylococcales > Methylomonadaceae > QPIN01. The sequence goes on along the minus strand of CAYMPX010000144.1, from coordinate 786 downwards.
TTCTTTTAAAATAGAGGCTACGGTTCCGCCGTCTTTACCGGTTAAGGCGATAATATGGATGTCTTTGTCATGAGCCGCTGTAATTGCATTGACAATGTTGCTTGAGTTGCCACTGGTCGAATATACCAGCAGGATGTCTCCCGGTTGCCCTAATGCGCGTATTTGTTTGGCATAGACTTGATCAAAATGGTAATCATTGGCTATTGAGGTCAGTGTTAATGTATCCGTGGTGAGGGCAATAGCCGGCAGAGCGGGGCGTTCACGTTCAAAGCGGTTCAGCATTTCTGATGAGAAATGTTGCGCATCCCCCGCAGAGCCACCATTCCCGCAAGCGAGTATTTTTTTATCATTAATTAATGATTCAACTATTTTTTGTGAGGCAAATTCTATTAGCTCACATAAGCTAGACATAGACTCCTGCTTGATTTGTATGCTGTCTGAGAAATGATTGATAATTCTGTCTTGTAAGCTCATAAGGGCAATATGTCTATGTTTGAAATGCATTTTTTATCCAGCTAATGTCCGTGTCGTTAGACAGGGTGATGACATCAAAGCGGATAGCACTTTTAATTTTATGGGTCAGTATATAGTACTGTGTTGTCGCTATTATACGGGATTGCTTTTTTGCAGTAATGCTTTCTAATGCACTGCCATATTGCTTTGATTTGCGGAATCTGACCTCAACAATAACCAGTGTTTGTAAGTCTTGCATGATGAGATCAATTTCTCCCTGTTTACAACGAAAATTTTTATCAATGAGTTGCAAGCCTTGTTTTAATAAATAGT
>CAYMPX010000143.1:0-7244 GCA_964392135.1 uncultured Methylomarinum sp. | reverse complement strand
TCACATTTCAAACATCTTTTGCAAGCTTTACTTTATCAGACGCTTTAGTCAGGTGTATGATTAAACTTAGGTTTTATAGGAGAGCTTGCAATGATTACCAGCCCCTCATCAAGTGCAGTCAACTTAATCACCAACGCCCAGTATAAAGCGGCAGATGCTGCTAATACCATAGCAACCTTACTTGTCGCAAAAGATGAAGTAGGCAGTAGTGAATTTCGTTCAGATGATTTAATTAAGCCTGTTCTCAGTTTAAAGGAAGCTAAAATTGAAACATCTGCCGGAGTCAAAATATTACAAGCCGAGCAACAAATGCCAGGCTCTCTTTTTAATGCAATCGCCTAAACGTCAAACAAATAAGCTGTTTAAAAACTGACAGTTACCTGATAACCCAATGTTTTTAATTCCTCTGCAAACTGTAGCATAACGCCTTCATTGGGTTTCTTTAGTTTCTCCGCCTCTGGCTGCATAGATTGCCTGGCAATGCTATAAAGCATGATCTTATCTAGTCCAATCGATTGTTGTTTAATTTTCTTTAGTAGTTCCAAGAGTGCCTTTCGCTCCTCTTCGACATCCATATGTCCTACATAATCCAATAGACAGGTTTGTAAATAGGTATCGCATAAAGAACAACAGACCGCTAAATTTCTCAACACCTTTGCAGTACTCTGCCTACTGTCATTAATGGTTTTTCTGCCCTGCTCTGTCGCACTATCTAACTTAAACCACACCTGACCCTGGTAACGGTTAAACACTTTCAAAGCCGCTTGAATAGATGCCTGATAAATCAAACTACCGTTGGTTATTAGCACAAAATTGCTTGCCGGCAGCACCGCAAACTCTGTTGCAATCTCGGCAATTAAGGCAATAGCCTTATCCATGTCTTTAACACTGGTTGGCTCACCATTTCCTGAAATGGCAATATCTTTAATCACTCGTAAGTTATCAGCCACATTAAACTGCTCATAAAAATCTCCATTTAATACCTGATGAAGAAAAAACCGTAACTCTTCCTCTAATAACTTAAAATCCAGATCGGGCGCTGAACCACGGACTAAATCAGGCACCTGACAATAAACACAACGCCAATTACAGGCATTATTGGGATTAAAATTAATACCTATAGATAAGCCGCCTGCGCGCCTGGAAATAACCGGATAAACATACGTTAACCCGGCAATATCTCTACTATGATCTGTTATTGTTAATTTTTCGCTCATGACTATTAATGATATGGATAATTCATGTTATTCTAACCAGTTAATACTATTTACATTAAGTTATTTGGAGACAACATGAGCGAAAGAATTATATTGCGTACAGGCGAAGCACTGGTTGCAGGTGGACCACCAGGTACAGCAGCTGAACCCGAAATTGTTATTGGTGAGTTAGATGGTCCCGTAGGAACTGCACTCGCGACTTTAACCGGTGACCAGGCAAGCGGACATTCAAAAGTCTTTGCTATTTTAAACACTGACATTCAAGTACGCCCTGTTACCTTAATGGTCAGTAAAGTCACTGTTAAAAGTTCACGTTATACCAACATCTTAATGGGCACAGTTCAAGCTGCGATTGCTAATGGTGTTTTAGATGCGGTTCGTGCCGGCGATATTCCAAAAGAAAAAGCCAATGACCTAGGTATTATTTGTTCAGTCTGGTTAAACCCAAGTGTTGCAACGGATGATAACCTGGATCACCAAATCTTATTTGATATTCATCGTAAAGCAACTGCTCAAGCGATTCATAAAGCGATGACGAACACACCTGATATTGACTGGTTATTAGACAACCAGGACAAAATCACCCACAAGTATTTCCAAATGGGCTTAGACGGAAAAATTTAAAGCAATTCTATTTGGTTCCTGGTACCACCTGCAAATGATACCAGGAACAATTCCCGCGTACCTATTACATATTTTCTTTAGGAACGAGGATTTAATAATATACGAAATTTTGACACCGGATTTTGGTTTCACAGTGGTGCCAAAAGACCCGTCAGGACTCGGGTATTATTGAATCCTCGTTCCTTATCATGATTCGCTGTTTAAACCACGAAGTATATGGAGTGAAAAAACAAGTGATTTAACGTAATAATTCAAAAATTTCTAAATGTTAGAATTAAGTATGGGTACTTACTTATTATTTTTTTATACAGCAGACTAAAGGCGCAATCAGCGTGCCATCTCGCGCCTCATGATAAATTTTGGGACGACTCCATATCACAAAAACGGATTCGCTACGAGGCGAATCATTAGGCTCCAGATGCCCAGCGTCCACTTCCGACCCTGCATAAACCCCGCAGAGTCAAGTATCCCACAAATAGCTCTACGGCTAGTCGGGATAAACAATAGCCTCCCTCCGCGCTTCGGATTGGCAACTTTCCCTGCGTCTACTAGAGACCATCAGCCCGTCCGGGGTGGATGAAAGACATGTATCTATCTTTCATCTTGAGTCTTTTGTTTAAAAAGTTAAATCTTGACTAAAACTTCACCCCGCCCAAGCTCCGACATATCACCGGCATAGCGCTGAACACGATTAAAACATGCCGAGTCTTCTGCGAACTTAGAATTAATTGTCTTAAACGATGAAAACAAGATGGGTAAAAAAGTGAGTGTATGCGATCCACAGTTATTAAAAGTCGCTGATAACTGAGGCTGATTCCATAATAGCAATGTGCCTCTACGCATGGCATAGCCCACGTTACGACCTGTATACCCCATAACGGCAATAGTACCTGCAACCATTCTTGAACCGCAGTAATCACCTGCGTCACCTTCAATTAATAAAGTACCTCGACGCATGTGATCGCCGGCACGTTCACCGACATTACCTTTAACCAAAACCGTCCCGCCTTTCATACCTTGCTTATTGCCCGGTAAGGCGGCTGCCAAAAAGTCACCGGCATTACCTTTAATTTCCAGATAACCATTTTTCATTTCACATGCGGCATAAAGTCCTGCATCGCCATTAACTTTAATGCTTCCTGACTTCATTTCCTGACCTAGATAAGCACCGACATCACCATGAACAGTAATACTGCCACCCTCTAGCTGCTTACCAATAAAATCAAGTTTGGCAAAGCTGCCTTCAATCACAATATTTTGTGCATCAGAACCTTTTATTCTAAAAAGTACATCGACTCGAATCTTACGTTTACCATTTTGTAATTCAATCGCTGCAATATCCTTAGGTGTTAGTCCTTCGAGTTTATTACAAACTAATGGCGACATATCAACACGTTGATCCAGTCTTTTCTTCATGCTAAATGTTAATGCACTCATGCCATAATCTCCCGTAAATGAAAATGGAATGGCCCTAATTTACCGCCATAGTTTCCTGCACTGATACGTTGAATGCCATTCTCGGCACCTAAATCACACACGGCTTGTATTCCCACTCGCATTGCCTTATCAATATCCTCTTTAGTTAAGCCATCAATTACAATTTCCATCACAGATTCACAATCCGCTGGCAACTCCGTTTTAGTCATGCCTTTTAAGGTAGGACAAAAAGCATCATTACTGGATGCGCCTAAAGCGGGGTATTTTGAGCCTACTTTAGAGCCTGAGCGCACGACCCCACCGGGAAAGGGCATAATCACATTAGGTATTTTACGCATTTGTTCAATAGCCGCTTCACAAGCGGCTAACGCTTGCGGTTGTGATTTTGCCAAGACTAAAAAATTACCCCCACCGACCGCTTCAACACGTCCTGTGGTTGCTTCAGTTAAAAACTCACCATCCATAACCGGTATGCGCCAATAACGTTTACCATTCATCTTTTTAGCCACTTGAAAGCCATCACCAAAATAGCGTAAATTTTTACCTAAAGGAATTTGCACCCCTTCATCAATCCCGGCAAATAAAGCTGAGGTAGGCGAGGTTAATACACATTGTCCCGCTCTGGTTTCTAATTGTTTGGCCAGACCTTTTCCGCCCATGGCAAAAATCAGTATAGAAACACCTGGACGACCATCTGGCGTTTCAGAAGGGCTCAAGACTTTTTCAATACCGGCTTCACAACCACAGGCAATCACTGAGGTTGCAAAACCTGTCATCGCCTGCGCCGAAATCATCGCCCACTTTTCATTTTGAGCGGTAATAATCGCGCGCGTGGCTTTCATCCCAAACGCTTCAGCAAAAGTCTCATCAATTGTTACGCCATTGATAATCATACTTTCTCTCCTACTGTCGGGTGTACCGTCAAGCTACCACGCCCATCTTCTGTTATTTCATCATCACTGATTTTAAAGTTACCGACTTTCATGGTCATATACTTATCGAAGTATTTCTTCAAATCTTTTTCAATCGAATTGTCATATTCAGGTCTTACTACATGGGTTGTTCCCCATACCGTTTTAACCACTTCACCATCTTTAACCACCAGTTCACCGTCTTTAAACACATAGTCCGGTTTTTTAAACATGGTTTCGCGGTTTTCATTTTCTGTGTAAACGGTAATGTCTGCCCAATCACCTTTACCTAATGCGCCTCTACCGACTAAACCGGTAATCTTAGCAGCTCCGGCACGCGTTAGCGTGGCAATTTCCTGCATAGTGTATTCACGGGTAATAGTCCCCAATGTGGTCATTTTTTGTGCTTCAGGATGAATGGTCGCCAGCATATCATTACGGAAACTTTTATCCATCAACAATCGAATCAAATGCGGATACGATGTAAACGGTGCGCCATTTGGATGATCTGTGGTTAAAAAGATGCGCCATGGATCTTTTACCAATAAAAATATCTCCAAGCCAATCGCCCACTGCAAGGCATTAACAAAATTCTGGTCTCTATATTTAAAGGGGACTAAACCACAACCCGCGTCACACTCAATATCCATACACACCCATTTATTAGGGCTGGCAAAACCATGATTCGCATATTGACGCATGTTATCGCCTGATGCAGTCACCGTTTGACCGAACATGATCTGACCAACATCAACCGATACATTTTTATTTTTATTAATTGCTTCTGCAATTTGAGCAGCACCTGAAGAAAATTTAAAATCCCCTTCTGCGCCATAACTATGAAATTGAACATGGGTTAAATGCATAGGTAATCCTTCAACACCGGCAATAGAATCCAGTGTGGTTTGAATATTACCCGGTACACCTAAGTTACTGCCATGAACATGCAGAGGATGAGAAATACCTAACTCTTTAACCGCTGTCGCCAGTGATTTTAAAATATCTCTAGGCGTTACATTATAATGTTTATTATTTTCATCTAAATCCAGTTGACGCTGGTTAAATTTAAAGGCGCTAATGCCCCCCGGATTAACGACTTTAATCCCTACGCCTTGTGCAGAACGTAGTGTCCACGCCACATAATCATTAATGGCCTGTTGATCCTTGTTTGCCGCCATCATACGTAAAAAGTAGTCATCACTTCCCAGCATCACATAACCGCCTTTATCCAGCATCGGCACATCGCCCATTTCCATATGGGCTTGTCTAGCGTTAACAGGTAATACCGCAGGTTCAAATGCCGCAGTATAGCCCATTTCGGCATAACGATAACCCGTGGTAAAGGTACTCGGCATCGCATGACCCGTACCTGCGCGTTTAATATCGGTATGCGCAACCGGGTCTATCCGATGATTTTCTGGCATTAGCATTCTTGCAATATTGCCTTTACCCCCTCCTATATGGGTGTGTAAATCAATCGCGCCCGCCATAACCACTTTACCGCTAATATTGTATTGTTTATCTGGCTCAACATTTCCAGGCTTGGCAACAATACGTCCGTCCTTAATATAAATATCTCTTTTCTTGCCATTCACCTTGTTGGCAGGATCGTAGACTATACCGCCGATTAATTTTGTTAACATGTTTATACCACCAATGCTTGTTCAATCGCCGTAAGTACTTCTGCGGTACTCGGCAAGCCTGAATCTCTTAATTTTTTTAAACGTATCGCAACCACATTATCTAATCGATAAGCATGACCTGCATGATCTATTCCGGGTGTTCCAACCGGAATAAAGACCTCGGGCTCTTCCTCAAATACCATCCCTGATCTAGCAACTACAACAGTCGGTATTTGACCGCCATGTGGTGGTACTGCGCTTGAATTAAAGGCTTGCACCCATAAAAAAGCATCGACTTCACCGTTATCGAACATTTGATTAATGTCATATAAAAACGGGTCATATTCTGGAATATCGCTGGAAAAACGCATTCTGGCAGGATAGCCTGTTTGCCAGCCACACACCTGATTCGCTGTTTGATCACCTTCTTTACCGCCTAAAGGAAAACCAGAACACCTGACACCTGACGCATTAACATCTTTAACTAATTCACAAAGGGTTTGTACGGTTAATTCAGCCTGGGAAAAATCTAAAGCACCTGCAGCCCAAGTGACTACACCATAGTTTGCTGCTTTTAATTTATCCGCAATCTGTTGCAGATCCGCAACAGCTAATCCAGCAACCTGTTCAGCTACAATAGGTTGTGCTTTAATTAAGGCTCTTAATACCGCAACCACTTCAGGTAAATCCGCATCCGCGCATTCTAAAACCTGAGCTTTATTTTTATTAGGTGATGTAGACGCATCTCCAGTAGGTGCTTTACCGATATAAATCACTTCACGGCTGCTGGTGTCATCCAAAAACATGGACTCTTTGTTCCACAAATAGCGCTGATAAAAACGGGGAGAAAACACTTCTAAATCACAACCGATAACAATAAATAAATCACAACGGTTTTTAATTTCAGCTAACGTGGTATTCATCCAGCCTGAGTCTTGTAGCGCTAAAAAATTACGTTTAGCAGCGGTAAAATTTATATTATCCACTACCGCGCCATTACGATCGGCTAACGCCATTAATGCCCGCATCCCATTAACATCTGTCGCACACCCCCCTATTACAGGCTGGTTTGCTTTCTTTAAGATTTTAGCCGCCCGGTTTATAGCCACTTTAAGTGACACTTCTTTACCCTCAACACGCGGCTTGGTATCTGTTATGGCTTGCTCAAATGCGGGTGTATTAACCGCACAACCATTTTCAGTGACTTTTATTGATACGCCGTCAACCTGAATGGTTAAATCATCCGAGCCTATACCGCAAAAAGGACTGGGTACTTCCGTTATTTTTGTCACTGGCTTTACCTCTAAGTTTCATCTTTTGTCTATTCATTAATTATCGCGCTCTACACTGACATTAACAGCTAAGAACATCATGCTTTGATAGTACCTAGAATAGCATTTTTAATGCTGTAATTCTATGTCAGACAGGGTTTA
>CAYMPX010000142.1:0-7335 GCA_964392135.1 uncultured Methylomarinum sp. | reverse complement strand
TATCCCGCGTATAGGGCTATTATTCTGGATATTTCGAGATGATATTAAACAAACCTTCGACCTAAATAAGCAAGAAGGTCGACAAGGTTTAGTTAATTGGACTGAAAACGCATTAAAAACAGAACCGAGTTGTCAGTGGGTTAATAAATTAGCCCATCAGCAAAATACTCAATTGGGAGTTAATCTAATTGGTTTTGCTTTTGGTGAGTTAGGGATAGGTGAAGATGTACGCATGGCAGCCGCAGCCTGTGATAGTGCAGGAATTCCTTATACCGTAATAAATATTTCACCTGGAAAAGAAGTCAGACAAAATGACCACATATTGGCGAATGAGATTACTGACCATATCAGTGAATTAAAATACCCAACCAATATCTTTTGTTTAACGGGTTTTGATACCGTACATGTTTATTTAGAAAAGGGACGGGGATTATTTGAACATAGATACAATATTGGCTGGTGGCCCTGGGAATTACCTGTTTGGCCAGAGCAATGGGACAGCGCATTTGATTTAATTGATGAAGTTTGGGCAGCAACAACCTATACCCAGACCATGTATCAACAAGCTACTTATAAGCCGGTGATGTTGATGCCGTTACCCGTTAGTGTTGAAAGAGCAATTCCGGTATCACGTAAAGAGCTCGGATTGGCTAAAAATAAATTTCTATTTTTATATATCTTTGATTTCAATTCTTATTTAGACAGAAAAAATCCCCACGCCGCAATAAAAGCCTTTGTTAAAGCATTTGCAAAAGATAACGATCAGGTGGGATTAGTGCTTAAAACCATGAATAGCAATCCAGAAAATCCAAAGTGGAAGGCATTTCAGAAACTCTGCCAAAAAGATGAGCGCATTGTACTCATTGAAGAAACCTTGGATCGTGAAAAAGTATTAGGTCTCATTAATTCTTGTGATGCCTATCTCTCTCTGCATCGTGCCGAAGGTTTTGGACGCACGCCCGCAGAAGCGATGCTATTGGGTAAACCCGTTATCGCAACCAATTTTTCAGGCAATACTGATTTTGTGAATCAACAAACGGGGTTTCCCGTTAAATGGCGAAAAAGACAGGTAAAAGTAGGTGAATATCCTTTTATTACAGAAAACAGTAATGCTTACTGGGCTGAACCCAGCATTTCTCACGCTGCAGAACAAATGCAGAAAGTATTTGAATCGGCTCACAACCATTCCACAAGCCTGAAAATACAGCAATTTGCTTTAAAGCAATTTTCCTTATCGCGCATAGGTCAATTAATAAAAAAACAATTGCTGAAAGTGAAATAAATTGAAAATCAAGTGCAGCATAATTTATTTTTTTATCCTGCTAAGTGCTTGCTCACCTATAAATAGAGAGAATATTTCATCACAAACATACTCACAAACAAATAGTTATCAACCGACTAAAATAAAAAAGACCATAAGAGCGACCCCTTCAGACAAAGCAGAATGTCGAAATCCTGATTTTGTCAAACAAGTAACCATTGGATACCAAGGATGGTTCTCAGCTAAAGGAGACGGAGTAAGTAATGTATGGAAGCACTGGAGTCCCTATAAAAAAATACCATCCGTTAATAATGTAACTTTTGAAATGTATCCTGATGTTTTAGAATATAACCCTTCCGACTTGTTTACAACTAATCTGGGAAAGCTAGGCAATGGAAAACCAGCAAAACTGTTTTCCTCCGCCAGGGATGGTGTAGTAAAACTGCATTTTCAATGGCTGGCTGACTATGGTCTGGATGGTATCGCCTTGCAACGATTTGTGAGTGATTTAAAAAATAAAAACACCTTTAAACATCATAAAAAAGTTACTGAATTAGTAAGAAAGTACGCCGAAAAGTATTGCCGTACATTTTATATTATGTACGACATATCAGGCAGTTCAGTCGAGAATATTACAAAACAAATTAAAAATGACTGGACAACCGTTATGGATAAGCAATTAAAAGTCATTCACTCTAAACAATATGCACGTTATAAGGACAAACCGGTCATTGGGCTATGGGGATTCGGGTTTAATACACCCGCACACCCTTTTTCACAAAAACAAGCACTGAATCTTATTAACTGGTTTAGAAAAAAAGGCTTTTATGTTGTCGGAGGTGTTCCTTACAACTGGCGATTAGAGAGGCTGGATTCCAGAAAAAACTGGCTAAACGTGTATAAACAATATGACATGCTGTTGCCATGGTCGGTTGGACGATACCGAGAGAAAAAAGAATTATTACACCATTATGAATCCATTTGGCAACAAGATGCCGTATTTAGTAAAAGAAATAATTTACAAATGAAACGTGTGATATTCCCTGGCTTTGCCTGGTCAAATTGGCATAAAGGAAAGCGAAACCAGATTCCACGAAATAAAGGTGATTTCTTATGGAAACAGGCTTATTTAACCAGTAAGCTTGGTTTAGGTGCTTATATTGCAATGTTTGACGAATATGACGAAGGCACCGCCATTGCTAAGGCTGCCAAGGATCGGTTAATGATACCTAAAAATCAATATTTTTTAACCTTGTCAGAAGATGGCGATAAAATAAGCTCAGATTTTTATTTACGTTTATCAGAAAAGATTACCCAGATGATTCATGGGGCAGAGTATTTTAATTTTTCAGTACCTATTGAATAAAATGTATACTTCTGCATGACCATCATCTGAAGTAGAAACAAGTATTTGAACCGTTATTCGCTAAGAGAGAATAGATAGGCAAGCTCTTATACGACGACTTATATCAAGATAAAATTTATGAAAAAAGAAATAAAGATATATATAGACTCTATAGATAATAAGATGATACAAGGCTGGTTCATTAATTCACCAGCACCTGAAAATAATAAAATATTACTTTTCCTGGATGGGCAGTATAAATCAATCACACAAGCTAACCTTGAACGACAGGATGTAGCAGATGCTCATGGACAATTACACAGCGGCTTTTGTTTTGATATCAAAAGATTCCCGTTGTTCCAACATATCGAATTACGCTCAGATCGTAAGGATGTACTACTTAATGTAAAAGTGAAACCGGGCAAAAGCAGCAGAAATAAAAAACAGCCCTTGGAATTAACGTCTCCTTATTCACAAGAGCGACATAAACAGCTTGAACAAATTAAAATTGATTTGAGCAAACAGATTAATGGTGATAATTGGTATGATGCTGAGCCAACGGGGTGTTGGGGAGGACCTGATCTTGAAAGTACGCTTAAAATACCGGCTTTAGCCGTAGGAACCTATCAGTTGCTATTAGATATTGCCAGCGACTTTTGTGGTTTGGCAGAGATGAAAATAGTATTTAACGATAATCCAGTAAAAATTTCAAATGCAGAAGCACCCTCCCCTGTTATTTTACAAGCCGAAGTACAAGTAGAGAAACAATATCCTTTTTGGCAATTAAACTTTATATACCCGAAAACATCTCCGCCAGAAGGTGAGTCTGGAGCAGATCAACGCAGGCTGGGTATTTTTCTTAGATCAGTCACCCTAACTAAAATAACCCCCTAAAATTAAAAAACACAAATACGATGAAAATACTTACTGTTTGTAGTAGTCCTGATGTATCACTTGAACCAATTACAAAATTATTGGAACATTCAGGGCTTTCTAAAGGGTTAAATAGTGAAGAGAAGAATCAAAGCTATGAGCAATGGCACGAACAGGTGTTTGATGCCTATGAACAAGATGGTTCAGGTTTGTTCATTAAGCAGCCATTAAGCCCGGGAAAAGTATGGCAGGATATGGCAGGTCAACTGATATATGCTAATTTAACGAAAAAACAATGGTATTGGTCTGCATCAAAAGCAGGATGGCTATTGGATTTTTGGCATGAGTTAGAACCTCAACATCGATTTGCCTTAATTTATTCGCCACCTCACGTTGGAATTAGCCAATGTTTATTGAACGCTTCAGAACAAAATGCAGATGTAGAGATAGTTATACAAAACTGGATTAATTACCATTTTGAGCTTTTACGATTTTATCGCAGTCGTCAGGACAAATGCATTTTAGTAAATTATCAGCAGTGTCTGGCTTACCCTGGTGAATTTATTCAAGCGTGTAAGCAGCATTTATCACTTGATTTTGATGAAGATGCTTCATTACAGATTGATTCGACAGTGAATCAAATGCAAAATATTGAAGCCGTTTTATTTAATCTTATTACAAAACGCTATCCTGAAATAGACCTTTTGTTTCAAGAGTTAGAGGCATCCGCTACGCCATTTTGTAAGCAAGAAGAAAGTCCGGCAGCCCTTCTGCCCGATGCTAAAGAACAATTAGCGATTGTTTGGCAAGATTACCGAAAGTTTAAGGCTCAACACGCAGATGATATTGAAATAAAACACCATTTACAGCAAGAGTTAGGGGAACTCCAACAAACATTTGAAAAGGAATCCGAATTAGTTCTATCACAGTTACATCAGCTTGAAAAAGAATTAGAATTTAAAACCTTAAAGATAGAACAGATCGAAAAGGAAAAAGAACAAGAAACCCAAGGGCTACAAAACAAGGTAAAGACACTGGAAGAAACAAAAGCTGCATTAGAAAAGCAAAAAGTCCAGGAAACACAAACTTTACAGAATGAAATAGGGAAATACCAGCAGCAAAATAAAGAGCATGAAACAGAAAATGAATTGATGTTATTGCAACTGCATCAGGTTCAGGAAGAGTTGGAAGCTCAATTCCTAAAGACACAAAAAATAGAAACTGAAAGAGAAAAAGAAAAGCATACTTTACAAGAAAGTATAAAAAAACAACAAGAGGCAAAGGCGGCGTTAGAAAAGCAAAAAAACCAGGAAACACAAGCTTTACAAAATAAGGTAAAAACGCTGGAAACAGCCAAGATAACTTTAGAAAAACAAAAAACGCAAGAAACCCAAGCCTTACAAAACAAGGTAAAGACACTGGAAGAGACAAAAGCTGCATTAGAAAAGCAAAAAGTCCAGGAAACACAAACTTTACAGAATGAAATAGGGAAATACCAGCAGCAAAATAAAGAGCATGAAACAGAAAATGAATTGATGTTATTGCAACTGCATCAGGTTCAGGAGGAACTTGAGCATTACTTTATTAAATATCAAGAGCAAGAACAGAATGTACAATCAAATGGCATTCTTGCCTTTATTGAACAAAAAACGGAAAGTGATTCAGCTATACAGGCACAGCTTATTCAGGTAAAGCAAGGATCTAATGGTTTAGGGGTTGATCTAATCAATTTACAATGGCAAGAGCAAACTTGGCCACAGTATCACTTACAAATTATTGAACCCCGTATTATTCATGATCAAACAAGTCTGGCGGCAATCAAACTGCCTCAACAAACAAATGATTTATTACCACTAAAAACCTGGCCACCACAGACAGCGGACGAATCAGGTGCTTACTGGGCGATTAATAGCGATTTACTGGCAAGTGAAATGACACATTCGAGTTTTTACCCGGAAGACATTGCATTTTTACATGCCCTGCTCAAGCAATTGCCTCAATGGTTAAAAACACTGGAAACAACCCAGCGTGTGAAAAATAATGACTGGTCTGAATATTATCAGGCGATAGAGGAAATAAAGCCTGCTCTTGAGAATGTTTTTAAATTACAAAAAACGACTTAAGACCGGTAGGTTGGGGAGAGGAACGAACCCCAACATTTTTACACCGTTTAAATAAGGGAAACAAAATACCATGCAATATCGTCGATCCAATGTCCCTGGTGCCTGTTATTTTTTTACCGTCAATTTAGCAGAGCGAAACAAATCGCTGCTTATTGATCATATTGCCGAATTGCGATTCGCATTTAAACAAACCCGACAAAATCATATCTTTGATATTATTGCTATTGTTATACTACCGGATCATTTGCATACGATGTGGCAATTACCCGAGAACGATGCAAACTATCCCCTACGATGGAATTTGATCAAACGTCGGTTTTCAAGAATGCTGCCCAAAAATGAGCGTATCTCCGCCAGCCGACAGAAAAAAGGTGAACGTGGTATTTGGCAACGCCGATATTGGGAACATTTAATAAGGAATGATGAGGATTTTTATCGCCATGTGAATTACATTCATTTCAACCCGGTTAAACATGGCTATGTCTGTTCATCTGTAGATTGGCCATATTCCAGCATTCACCGCTATGTTGAAAAAGGAATTATTTCTAATCATTGGGGGTATCATAAAATTGAGGGGGATTTCGGTGAAGTATGAGGATAATATTGGGGTTCGTTCCTCTCCCCAACCTACCAGCCTTGTTTCTATTGTTATGCCGTCTTTAAATCAGGCGGCTTTTATAGAACAAGCGATTGATAGCGTTTTAAATCAGTCATATAGCAAGATAGAACTTATTATTGCGGATGGGCTATCGACTGACGAGACATTGAGCATTTTGCAGAAAAAACAAAAACAGGATTCTCGATTAAAATGGTTTTCTGACAAAGACAGTGGTCCGGCAAATGCTATTAACAAAGCCTTATCTCAGACCAAAGGCAGTCTTATAGGCTGGTTAAATTCAGATGATTTATATACACAAGATGCCATAATACGTGCGGTAAATGCATTACAGGAAAAAAACAAAGTAATGGTTTATGGGCAAGGTGAACATATTGATATCAATGGAAAAGTGCTTGAGCGTTATCCCACATTAACACCCGATGTATCATTGAAACAGTTTTCAAAGGGTTGCTTTATCTGTCAACCCACCGTTTTTTTTAAACGCACGGTATTCTTACTCTTAGGCAAACTGGATGAGACATTAAAAACAGCTTTTGATTTTGACTATTGGTTTCGAGCTTTTATTCATTTTCCAGGACGAATAGATTTTATTGATAAGGTGCAAGCACAATCAAGGTTACATGAAGACTGTATTACTCATAAAATGAGACGTACCGTGGCACTGGAAGGTATGCAGGTTGTTGCACGATATTTGGACTCAGCACTTGGGCATTGGCTGTTAAGCTATAAAGATGAATTATTAAATCAACCGCCAGACAAATGGGACTTTGAAAATATACGCAGTCAGCTTGAATTATCTGTAAATGAAGGGGCTGCTTATATGACAGAAGACGCACTGATTCAATTGAAGAATGATATTACAAAAGATACTCGTTTAGGTAAATGTAAATTATCTGATTAAGAATCACGCATAAAGAAAGTAACTTCCAAATTAATAGATGCCAAGTTTATTTTACTGGTTCTCACGGGCTCCGTGGGTATGAGAAAAAAAATAAGAAAAGCAATAAAAAACAAAGAAAAAATTATTTAATGGTCTATCCACACAACCCAAACCTGTGTGAAATAGTGTCGACGTTGGCCCTGGCCAATGTAGAGTTTCGAAAAACCCCACGAA
>CAYMPX010000141.1:0-7385 GCA_964392135.1 uncultured Methylomarinum sp. | reverse complement strand
ATTATATGTTCATTGAACCAATCCCCAGAAAAAAATATTTCTTTAGTCTATAATTAGCCTATATTTTTTTAAGGCTTATCTTGCCTTATAGCATCTTTAAACTCCTCCCACTTAATCGAATAGAGTCGTGAAAAATAAAACATATAAATCATTATTTTTAGGCGTTAGCATCGCCATTGTTGCTAGCGCTAGTTATGCTCTCATTATTCCAAAAAGCACGGATACTGACTTTAACAATGCGGCACTCGCTATTCCCGCCATTTTATCCGAGCCTGCCTCTCTGACCATTACCCCACCGACCTTACCTACTTTAGTAAAAACAGACGTTCCTCCTGCCTCTTCGGCATTTACAGAGATTACTCATAAAGTACAAAACGGGGAAAGCCTTTCGACTATTTTCTCGAAACTTAATTTAAGCAAGCTGGATTTACACCATGTTATTCATGCTAACGATTTAGGCAAACAGTTTGCATCCATTTCTCCAGGCAAACAACTTATTGCCCAGACAGATAGCAACGGCAGACTACATCAACTTATTTACAAAAAAAATGCCATAGAAACATTACAAGCAACGCTTGTTGAGGACAGCTTTAAAGTTGAAATTATCAGCAAACCAATAGAAAGACGAATCACCAGCACTCAAGCGACTATCAATTCCTCGTTATTTCTTGATGGTAAAGAAGCCGGTCTATCCGATAAACTGGTCATGCAATTGGCTAATATTTTTGCCTGGGATATTGATTTTGCGCTTAGTTTACGAAAAGGCGACCAATTCACTCTGGTTTACGAAAAATTATTCGTAGATAACAAAGAAATTGATTCCGGCAATATTATTTCTGCCGAATTTATCAATCAAGGTCAGCCATTTACTGCCGTTAGATTTGAATACAAAAACGGGGATACTAGCTACTTTACGCCGGATGGCAAAAGTATGCGTAAAGCGTTTTTACGCACCCCTGTTGACTTTGCCCGCATTAGCTCTCACTTCAATTTAAAAAGAAAGCACCCGGTTTTAAATAGAATACGCGCTCATAAAGGTGTTGATTATGCCGCTCGAACAGGCACACCCATCAAAACGACAGGCGATGGAAAAATTGTTTATCGTGGACGTAAAGGCGGTTATGGACGCGTGGT
Source organism: uncultured Methylomarinum sp. (assembly GCA_964392135.1). Lineage (GTDB taxonomy): Bacteria > Pseudomonadota > Gammaproteobacteria > Methylococcales > Methylomonadaceae > QPIN01. The sequence goes on along the minus strand of CAYMPX010000141.1, from coordinate 6,251 downwards.
GATTGTTCAACACGGTCAAAAATACAGCTCGCTTTATGCCCATATGTCCAATTATAAGAGAGGACAGAAAGTGGGTAATCGCGTTAAACAAGGTCAAATTATAGGTTATGTTGGAAAATCAGGCTTAGCAACCGGCCCACACCTGCACTATGAATTTAGAGTTAATGGTGTGCATAGAAATCCATTAACTGTAAAACTGCCTCATGCAAATCCTATTGAAAAATCACTATTGGCTGAGTTTAAATTACAAACTCAACCGTTACTCGCTCAACTTAATTCAGCAAAAGCAAAAACCATACTAGCCCAAAACCAACAATAGAAAGTGTCTGATCTTTATATAGGCTTAATGTCTGGAACCAGCCTCGATGGTATTGATGCGGGGTTGGTCGAATTTAAAGAGAACAAAATTAAACTGATTGCTTTTGCATACCAGCCCTTTTCAGAAAGCATTAAAAGGGATATTCAACGCCTTTCACAACCAGACAGTGCGATTCGGCTAAAAGAATACGGCTCACTTGATACCCAATTAGGCTATTTATTTGCCGAAACAAGCAATAAGCTACTCGATAAAGCCAATATTCCGCACTCTGCTATCACCGCTATCGGTAGTCATGGTCAGACTATTTACCATGCACCCGATATTGCTTCTGCATTCTCCTTACAAATTGGCGACCCTAATATTATTGCTGAAAAAACCGGGATTACCACGGTTGCAGATTTTCGCAGACGAGATATTGCAGCAGGTGGACAAGGTGCACCATTAGTCCCTGCATTTCATCGCGCTATTTTTAGTGATATTTTTGATTTATCCAAGCACAGTATTTGCGTCGTTAATATTGGCGGCATAGCCAATATATCTTACTTATCTAACAATAAAACGATTGGCTTTGATACAGGCCCAGGCAATACCTTAATGGATTACTGGATAGATAAAATTTTAAATGTTGCTTACGATAAAAATGGCAGGTGGGCAAAATCAGGCCGAGTCGACACAGATTTACTTAACAGGTTTAAACAGGATCCCTATTTTAAACTAAAGCCACCCAAAAGCACTGGCAAAGAATATTTCTCACCCGCATGGCTTAATCAAGCGATAGGCGATCGCTCTTATTATAAACCCGAGGATATTCAAAGTACGCTATGTCAATTAACCGCAGAAATGATTACTGAATCTATCCAGCAATATGCAGCTAAAACAGACCACACCTTAATCTGTGGCGGGGGCATGCATAACCAACATCTCATTAAGTTAATCCAGAAAGACCTAAGCCACTCGGTATCTTCTACTAAGGTATACGGCATTAATCCAGATCATGTAGAAGCAATGGCATTTGCCTGGTTAGCCAGACAAACCATCAATAATCTACCTGGCAACCTTACCGAAGTAACAGGCGCTAAAGCACCCGTTATTTTAGGGGGAATTTATCCCGGTAAAAACAGCTTATACTGAAAATGAAGAACCACAACCACAGGTTGTACTTGCATTGGGATTTCTGATCACAAATTGCGCGCCAGAAACATCTTCTTTGTAATCTATTTCTGCACCATTCAGGTACTGCACACTCATTGAGTCTATTAAAACCGTCACGCCACCATTTTCAATAGTGGTGTCATCTTCATTGACTTCCTCATCAAAAGTAAAACCATACTGAAAACCAGAACAACCACCGCCAGAGATATAAACCCTAAGCTTCAAGTTATCGTTACCTTCTTCAGCAATTAAAGTACCTACTTTTTCAGCAGCACTATCTGTAAAAATAATTGGTTCAGCCATTCATTTGCTTCCAATAATGTAATAAAATTTGATTATGTCAATACCCAGCGTTTTAGTCAAGAATTAAGGATAGAGAGCGACCGTTAACAAACCTTGATTTTCAGCAAAATCAAACATGATATTCATATTCTGTACCGCTTGCCCTGCTGCACCTTTGACTAAATTATCAATAACAGACAAGATCACTAAGGTATCACTACCCTGCGGCTGATGAATCGCAATCTGACATTTATTGCTACCCCGTACATTACGGGTATCCGGATGCGAGCCTTGTGGAAGCACATCAACAAACAGCTCATTCTGGTAACGCTGTTCAAATAGTGCCTGTACATCACTCACATCACCGGTTATCTTGCCATACAAGGTGGCATGAATCCCTCGAATCATAGGCGTTAAATGCGGAACAAAGGTTAAGCCCACAGATTGTTTGGCCGCACTTTCTAAACCTTGAGTAATTTCAGGTAAATGCCTGTGCCCTGTCACTGCATAGGCTTTAAAGCTTTCTCCTGTTTCACTCATCAATGCTGAAACTTGCGCTTTTCGCCCGGCACCACTGACCCCTGATTTTACATCGGCAATTAAATGCGAAAAATCAACCAGATTATTTTCAATCAAAGGCAAAAAACCCAACTGTACAGCCGTCGGATAACATCCCGGACAGGCCAAAAGATTTGTTTGTTTAATAGCTGCACGATTAATCTCGGGCAATCCATAAACCGCATCCGCAATTAAATCAGGACAGGCATGCTCCATTCCATACCACCGAGACCATTCTTTATCATCCTTGATCCTGAAATCTGCTGATAAATCAATCACTTTAACATTACGCGCCAATAACTGCCCTGCCATTAACATCGCAGTACCATTAGGTGTTGCAAAAAACACCACATCACATGCCGCTAAACTATCCAACTCTGGCACAGTAAAAACCACATCACACAAACCTCGCAAACCGGGATACAATGCAGCAACAGTTTGCCCTGCATCAGACCGTGAAGTCACCACTGCAACCTCTATTTCAGGGTGTAAAACCAGAATACGTAATAATTCAACGCCTGTGTATCCGGTACCTCCAACTATTGCTACACGAATCATGTTCTTTTAAACCTGTTTATACTGATAAATGCTACATAATACCCGTTATATGTATTAATAAAGGTGATTTTTATAAATTATGCTTGCCATTGAAATAAATAACGCTATTTTAAAGCCAATACAACGCCCTACTCCAGAACCATCAGCAACCGAAGTACTGATTAAAGTTTCGGCCGCAGGTATTAATAGACCCGATATTATGCAACGCCAAGGCTTATATCCTCCACCAGCAGGTGCATCTGACATCCCCGGATTAGAGGTTTCCGGCACTGTCATTAAAACAGGTCATCTTGTCACGCAGATTGAAGAAGGTAACAAAGTGTGCGCACTGGTTACTGGCGGCGGTTATGCTGAATACTGTGTTGCCAATACAGAATTGTGCCTGCCAATTCCTGGTCACTTTAACTTTAGTCAAGCCGCTGCACTACCCGAAACATTGTTTACTGTTTGGAGCAATCTTTTTGATCGCGCCCAGCTGTCTAAAAATGAAACGGTATTAATTCACGGTGGCAGTAGTGGCATAGGAACAACCGCCATACAGCTGGCAAAAGCCTTTGATGCCAAAGTCTTTGTTACCGCAGGAACAGATGAGAAATGTTACTTTTGCAGGCAACTGGGGGCTGACATGGCAATCAACTACAAAACCCATGACTTTGTTCGCGAAATAAAAACCGCAACCCAAGAGAAAGGAGTCGACATTATATTGGATATGATTGGCGGTGATTATTTTCCTCGTAACTTAAAATGCATGGACTTTGATGCCAGACTCGTACAAATAGCCATTCAAAACGGTTCCAAATCAGAAATAAACCTACTGCCTATCATGCTTAAACGGCTAACAATTACAGGCTCTACTTTACGCGCCAGAAACACTGCATTTAAAAGCAGCATTGCGAATAAACTACGGGAAAACGTATGGCCGCTATTAGAATCAGGTAAAATCAAACCTATTATTCACAGTACATTTTCACTTAAAGACGCCAATAAAGCGCACCAATTAATGGAAAGCAGTCAACACATGGGAAAAATCATTTTAACGGTATAACTATGATCTACACGACCCTTATTTCAGCCGAAACACTGAAACAACATATCACGGATCCCAATTGGGTTATTATTGACTGTCGCTACGCCTTAGCAGATTCGACAATCGGTGCAAAAGCTTATCGCATGGGGCATATTAGCAATGCACATTATGCCCATTTAGATAATGACCTATCGTCTTCCAAAACCGATTCAACAGGTCGCCACCCACTGCCTGATTTTAACCTATTAGCAGAAAAACTAGGTCATTGGGGTGTTAGCAACAAAAGCCAGGTTGTCGTTTATGACGATGCAAACGGCGCATTTTCAGGGCGACTTTGGTGGCTACTTCGCAGTTTAGGGCATGATGCTGTCGCGGTACTGGATGGTGGCATTAGCCATTGGATAAAACAAGGATATGCCATAACCACAACACTTCCCCGCATTAACAGAAAAATATTCAGACCTTATCTGAATGACCAGGCCTGGCTAACTGCAACACAAGTGAGCAATGGGTTAGCGCGTAGAGAGATCAAACTGATTGATGCTAGAACAGCTGAACGCTTCCGAGGAGAACAAGAACCTATTGACCCGGTTGCCGGCCATATTCCAAAGGCTCTCAACAGAGCGTTTCAATTAAATTTGGCGAGTAACGGGCTGTTTTTATCAACCACTGAATTACGACAACAATTTAACCTGCTACTCAGCACAACAAAAGCCGAGCATACCGTTCACATGTGTGGTTCCGGTGTGACTGCCTGCCATAATTTATTAGCCATGGAGCATGCCGGTTTATCTGGCTCCAAACTCTATGCCGGCTCATGGAGTGAATGGATTACCAATGCCAACCGGGCAATTGCAACAAATAAATAATTATCCTCTACAACACCACGGCTTAACACGCCATCACAACGGTTTAAATAATGACTGAACGCGATAAAAAACATAAAACACTACAGAAAGCCTTGGAAATAAATCTGGATAACTGTAAATACGGAACCATTGTAGAAATTGGTGCGGGTCAGGAAGTTGCCAGAAATTTTTTCCGAGCCGGTGGCGCAGCAGGAACAATCGCTAAAACCATGTCAGCCTACGACATGCAAGTCAGTAATGATATTTATGGCGAAGAAGAAAACAAACGCTATGTGAGTCGCAGTCGACTCATTAAAATGCTGGAGAAAGAGTATACCGCTATTACTGATTTATTAACCCCAACTCGCCCCAAAAACACCACCTTCTTTTCTTATGCGGCAACCGTTACCGCAAAAAGCTATTTACAAAAAAATGAAAGCCATGGCTGGATAGGTATCCGGTTACAGCTTTATCCTAATGCAGCACCCAGTGATATTATTCTGCATGTCCGCATGTTAGACAACGACGGTAGCGCACAACAAGAAGCGCTCGGTATCCTTGGGGTAAACTTAATTCATGCCGCTTACCACTATTTCACTCAACCTAAAAAAATCATCGAGTCTTTAGCTGATGAACTTGAGACAGAGCGCATCGAGGTTGATATGATTAATTTTTCAGGCCCTTATTTTGAGGAAACTGAAAATAGATTAATGAATCTGCATCTAGTACATAGCAACCTGACACATGCCATTATATTTTCACCAAAGGGAGAGGTACAAGTCCCTGGCGAGCTGTTATACAAGAAAAATATTCTGGTGATTCGCGGCTCATTCACTCCCTTGACCAAAGTCCATATTGATATGACCAAATGCGGTCAACAACACTTTAATAAGATGGAATATATTGATGCGGATAAAACACTGGTATTAGCAGAATTAACCATGGCCAGCTTAACGGTCGGGGATACCATTGATGATGCGGATTTTCTTGCCCGTGTTGATATGTTAAATACCCAAGGCTATACAGTAATGATCTCTGATTATTTACGCTACTTCCGTTTACGTGCCTATTTCCGTCGCTATACAAAACAACAAATTGGTTTAATCTTAGGCATATCTAACCTGGATTTTATTTTTACTGAAAATTATTACGAAGGTTTAGCAGGCGGTATTTTAGAGGCATTTGCTAAATTATTTCCTGATAATACGCGTTTATATATCTACCCATACAAAAAACCAGAACAACAGGAGCTAATCACCGTTAACAATTTCCAGCCCCCTAAAAATTTACAATATCTTTATAAACACTTTTTAGAAAATGGTTATTTAATCGGTTTAGAAGATTTTGATGAAAGCATATTAACGATTAATCCATCGGATGTACTTGCAGATATCCAAAAAGGCAGGGGAAATTGGGAGAATAATGTTCCAGATTCGATTGCCGAGATGATTATCAGTAAAAAACTATTTGGCTTTGCTAATAGTAAATAATACCTATTCACTCTCAG
>CAYMPX010000140.1:0-7407 GCA_964392135.1 uncultured Methylomarinum sp. | reverse complement strand
GGAATGAGTCCTAAAAGCTTTGATGGTCGTGGAAATTATTCAATGGGTGTAACAGAGCAAATCATCTTTCCTGAGATTGATTATGACAAGATTGACACCTTGCGTGGTATGGATATTTCTATTACAACAACAGCAAGATCAAATGAAGAAGGTCTTGCATTGTTGAAGCTTTTCAATTTTCCATTCAAGAACTAAAGGGCGATTTAAAATGGCTAAAAAGTCGATGATTGCGCGTGAAAACAAGCGTAGTAAATTAGTCGGTAAGTACGAAGTAAAAAGAAGGGCTTTGAAAGAACAAATTAGAAACCCGAATACTTCAATCGAAGATCAAGAAGCAGCTTTATTAAAGCTTCAAAAACTTCCTCGTGATTCTAGTCCAAGCAGGGGTAGAAATCGTTGTAACTTAACAGGTCGTCCGCATGGTTTTTACCGTAAGTTTGGATTAAGCCGTAATAAGTTAAGAGAAGCAACCATGCGTGGTGATGTTCCTGGTTTGTCAAAAGCAAGCTGGTAACAGGTTAACAAGTTTTTGGAGATTATTAAATGAGTATGAGTGATCCAATTGCAGATATGTTGACTAGAATTAGAAATGGTCAGTCTGCAGGAAAGAAGAGTGTAAAGTTACCTTCTTCTAAATTAAAAGTTGCAATTGTTAAGGTTTTAAAGGAAGAAGGGTATATCTCTGACTTTAAAACTGAAACAACAGGAAGTCACACTGTAATGACAGTTGATTTAAAATATTATCAAGGTGTTCCTGTTATTGAAAAAGTCAAAAGGGTGAGTAGACCCGGGCTTAGAATATATAAATCTAAAGATCAGCTTCCGAAAGTTCTAGCAGGGCTAGGGATAGCAATTGTTTCAACATCTAATGGTGTAATGACTGACCGTGCTGCCCGTGCAATTGGGCATGGTGGTGAAGTTATTTGTACTGTTTGTTAGGGTATAGGTGAATTTATGTCAAGAGTAGCAAAAGCACCTGTGAATATACCTAATGGTGTAGAAGTAAAATTAGATGGAAGTGATTTGACCGTTAAAGGTAAAGGTGGTCAGTTATCTTATTCATTACATAGCGATGTAACTATCGAAATTAATGATAACGTTATCCAGGTTAAGTGGGATGATGCCGTTAAAAAAGCAAATGCACAGGCTGGAACGGCAAGAGCATCTATTAACAATATGGTTTCTGGTGTTTCTACAGGCTTTGAAAAAAAACTAACCTTAATTGGTGTGGGTTATAGAGCGCAAGTGAAAGGTAGTTTACTTACTCTTTCATTAGGGTTCTCTAACCCCGTTGAATACCAAGTACCTGAAGGTGTTGTGGTAGAGGCGACAAGTCAGACTGAATTGGTCGTTAAAGGGTGTGATAAGCAAAAAGTTGGTCAAGTCGCTTCAGAAATTAGAGCATTTCGTCCGCCTGAGCCTTATAAAGGTAAAGGTGTGAGGTACACAGACGAGCATGTTGCTAGAAAAGAGGCCAAGAAGAAGTAGGATGAGATAATGGATAAGAAAGCATCACGATTAAAACGTGCGCTGAGACAGCGCAGTAAAATAAAGCAGTTAGGTGTTAATAGATTGACTGTCCACAAAACATCTCAGCATATATATGCTCAGGTTATGAGTGAGGATGGAACTGCAACTATTGCAAGTGCTTCAACATTAGAAGCTGATATCAAATCAAGCCAAAACAGTACGGGTAATGCAACAGCTGCATCAGAAGTTGGTAAGGCTATTGCTAAAAGAGCATTAGAAGCAGGTATTACTGAAATTGCTTTTGATCGTTCAGGTTTTAAATATCATGGTCGTGTAAAAGCATTAGCGGATGCTGCACGTGAAGCCGGGTTGAAGTTCTAGGAGAATATTATGGCTACATCAGGACCTCAAGGTCAAACAAGTGCAGATGGCTTGCAAGAAAAGTTAGTTTCAGTTCGACGTGTTGCTAAGGTTGTAAAAGGTGGTAGAGTATTTGGCTTTGCTGCGCTTACAGTTGTTGGTGACGGTCAGGGACGTGTAGGTTATGGGGTATGTAAGGCAAGAGAAGTACCCATAGCTATTCAGAAATCACTTGAACAAGCAAGAAAAAACATGCGTAAAATCCAGTTAAAAGAGGGGACTTTACAGTATACAGTGACCGGTGAAACGGGCGCTGCTAAGGTTTATATGCAGCCTGCTTCTGAAGGTACAGGTATCATCGCTGGTGGTGCTATGCGTGCTGTTTTTGAGGTTGTTGGTGTGCATAATGTTTTGGCTAAGTGTATCGGTACAAATAACCCAATTAATGTTGTGAGAGCAACAATTAAGGGTTTAACTGAAATGAAAAATGCTGAACAAATCGCGGCTAAACGTGGTTTGACAGTTGATCAAATTACCGGATAGTAATCATGGCTGATAAAAAATTAAGTGTAACTATGACTAAAAGCAAAATTGGACGATTGAAAAGTCACCAGGCATGCTTGAAAGGATTGGGTTTACGTAAAATACGTCAAACAGTTGAAGTTATTGATACTCCTGAAAATCGTGGAATGATCAATAAAGTTTCATATATGTTGAAAGTAGAGGAAGTGTAATGTATTTGAATACAATTCAATCTGCATACGGTACGCGAAAAAAGTCTAAAAGAGTCGGTAGAGGTATTGGCTGTACTTTAGGTAAAACTTGCGGGCGCGGGCATAAAGGTCAGAAGTCACGTAGTGGTGGTTTTCATAAGGTGGGTTTTGAAGGTGGTCAAATGCCTTTACAGCGTAGACTACCTAAAGTTGGATTTACCTCACGTGTAAAAAAATATTCATCCGAAGTTACTTTGTATGAAGTAGGTTCAATTAATGCAGATGTAGTTGATTTAGCCGCTTTAAAAGCAGCGAATCTTGTGCCTGCGTTTGCGAAAACAGTAAAAGTGATTCAATCTGGAGAGATTTCTAAGTCCGTCACTATTAAAGGGCTAAAAGTAACCTCTGGAGCTAAAGTATCAATAGAAGCTGCTGGCGGAAAAATCGAGGCGTAAATGAGTACTTCAAGAGCAGAAATGGCGAATAAAACGGGCGCTTTTGCAGAGTTGAGATCAAGGCTGTTGTTTGTCCTTGGTGCTTTCTTTGTTTATCGAGTGGGTGCACATATACCTGTACCAGGAATCGATCCAAAGGCTTTAGCGATCATGTTTGAGCAGCAAAGTGGATCTATATTGGACATGTTTAACATGTTCTCTGGTGGTGCTTTGATGCGTTTAAGTCTTTTTGCTCTAGGTATTATGCCTTATATATCTGCATCAATTATTATGCAGCTAATGACGGTCGTTGTTCCTGCGATGGAGCAGATTAAAAAAGAAGGTGAGTCGGGTCGTAGAAAAATATCTCAATATACGCGCTATGGAACAGTTGTTTTGGCAACATTCCAGGCAATAGGGATATCTATGGCTTTACAGAACCAGACAGCGGGTGGTTTGGGTGTTGTTATTGATCCGGGTACGAGTTTTGTTTTTATCACTACGATTACTCTGGTAACAGGCACCATTTTCCTGATGTGGTTAGGTGAGCAGGTGACTGAGCGTGGTATAGGAAATGGTATTTCCCTTATCATTTTTGCAGGTATTGTCTCAGGGTTGCCTTCTGCTATTGGTGGTACTCTTGAATTAGCAAGAACGGGTGAGATGAACGGTGCATTTATAGTGCTGTTATTTTTGGTCGCTATTGCTGTTACAGCATTAGTTGTATTTGTTGAGAGAGGACAACGCAGGATAATTATTAATTATCCTAAGCGCCAGCAAGGTAAAAAGATGATGGCTGGGCAGAGTAGTTTTTTACCATTGAAGTTGAATATGGCAGGTGTTATCCCCCCTATTTTTGCTTCAAGTATTATTTTATTTCCATCGACGATAGCCGGTTGGTTTAGTGGAAATGAAGGTTTTGGTTGGTTGCAAGATGTATCGACTATGTTGTCTCCTGGGCAGCCTGTTTATGTGCTTTTTTATGCAACAGCCATAATATTTTTCTGTTTCTTTTATACTGCTTTGGTTTTTAACTCGAAAGAGACAGCTGATAACCTTAAGAAGTCTGGTGCTTTTCTTCCGGGTATTAGGCCGGGCGTTCAAACAACACTGTATATTGATAAAGTGATGACTCGTTTAACATTAATCGGGGCGTTTTATATTACTTTAGTCTGCTTGTTGCCTGAGTTTATGATTGTATACTGGAATGTTCCTTTCTATTTTGGCGGTACATCGCTGTTAATTATTGTGGTGGTAGTTATGGATTTTATTTCACAACTACAGACTCACATGATGTCTCAGCAGTATGATGGTCTTATGCAAAAGGCCAAGTTAAAAAGATAATTTAATTTAAACAAGAGGGTACGTCGTGAAAGTTCGCGCATCTGTAAAAAAAATTTGTAGAAATTGCAAAATAGTAAAAAGAAACGGCGTATTACGCGTTATATGTAAAGACGGACGTCATAAGCAACGTCAGGGGTGAAATTTGTTGCGCAGAATATACCATTATGCTATACTTGCGCGCTTAACTTTAGAGTACCGAGTAGGAGTATCTAGATGGCACGTATTGCCGGAATCAATGTAGCAGACCATAAGCACGCAGAGATAGCGTTGACAGCAATTTATGGTATTGGTCGTCAAACTGCTAGACAAATTTGTGAGCAAGTAAAAATAGAACCAACTGTAAAAATTAGCGAGCTTTCTGAGGATAAGCTGGAAGATATTCGTAAAGTTATTACAAATTTGACGGTTGAAGGTGATCTTCGTCGTGAAGTTTCAATGAATATCAAGCGGTTGATGGATTTGGGTTGTTTTCGTGGAATTAGGCATCGTAGAGGATTGCCTTTAAGAGGTCAGCGTACAAAAACCAATGCTCGTACTCGTAAGGGACCTCGTAAACCAATTAGAAAATAAAGATACTCTGTAAAGGCTAAGTAAAATGGCAACTCAAAAACGTGCAAAAAAACGTATAAAAAAAGAAATTGCAGATGGGATCGCCCATGTTCATGCATCTTTTAACAATACTATAGTGACAATAAGCGACCGCAAAGGTAATGCTTTGTCTTGGGCTACAGCCGGGGGATCTGGTTTTAGAGGTTCTCGTAAAAGTACACCGTTTGCTGCGCAGGTTGCAGCAGAAAGAGCGGGTACTGTTGCTTTGGAATATGGGATGAAAAACCTGGATGTTATGATTAAAGGTCCTGGTCCTGGTCGCGAATCAGCTGTAAGGTCATTAAATAATCTGGGTTTTAAGATCAATAATATTGTTGATGTGACTCCTATTCCTCATAACGGTTGCCGTCCACCTAAGAAGCGTCGCGTTTAAATTTTTGGAGTATTAAAATGGCAAGATATCTAGGCCCTACTTGTAAGTTAAGTCGTAGAGAAGGTACGGATCTTCTGTTAAAAAGCAGAGGAAAGTCGTTAGAAGGTAAGTGTAAGTTAGAGCAAAGACCTGGTCAGCACGGAACAGCTCGTACGCGTAATTCGGATTATGCGCTTCAGTTGCGTGCAAAACAAAGAATTCGTAGAATCTATGGTGTTTTGGAAAAACAGTTTAGAAACTATTATAAAACTGCTGATTTAAAGAAAGGTGCTACCGGTGCTAATCTTTTAAATTTACTCGAGTCCAGGCTTGATAATGTGGTTTATAGAATGGGTTATGCTAGTACACGTGCTGAAGCGCGTCAATTAGTAGCTCATAAATCAATTTTGGTTAATGATAAAATCACCAACATTGCTTCTTTTCAAGTGAATGTGGGTGATGAAATTAAAATTCGTGAGAAGTCAAAAAAGCAACAGAGAATTGTAGATTCTTTGACTGTCACAGAGCAATATGGTTTTCCTGCTTGGGTTGAAGTTAATTTAAAGGAAATGGCTGGTGTGTTTAAATCACTCCCTGATCGTGTTGATCTGGGTGCTGATATGAATGAGCAGCTGGTTGTAGAACTGTATTCGAAATAATTTTTATTGAGATTTAAGCTATGCAAAATACTATTGCTGGTTTGCTAAGACCTAAGTTGGTCGAAGTAGTCAGTCATAACATTAACCATTCAAGAATTGTAATCGAGCCTTTGGAAAGAGGTTTTGGTCATTCTTTGGGTAATGCACTAAGAAGAGTAATGTTATCTTCTATTCCTGGCTGCGCAGTTAGTGAAGTTGAAATTGAAGGTGTTCTTCACGAATACACTACAATTGACGGGGTTAAAGAAGATGTTATAGATCTTATGTTAAACCTTAAAAATCTGGCTATAATTTTGCATTCCAAGGATGAAGTTGAGTTAACTCTGTCGAAGGAAGGTTCAGGTGTTGTAACGGCAGCTGATATAGATTTGCCTCATGATGTTGAGATTATTAATCCTGATTTGGTATTGGCTAATTTAACAGATTCTGGAAAATTGAATCTTAAGTTAAAAGTTGAGCGTAATAGGGGCTACATCCCGGCAAGTATTAGAAAAGAACAAAATTCAGCAGTGCCTGTCGGTGTTTTGATGTTGGATGCTTCATATAGTCCTGTTAACAGGGTTTCCTATAGTGTTGAAAGCACCAGGGTAGAGCAGCGTACTAATTTGGATAAACTTGTTATTGAATTGGAAACAGACGGTACGGTTGATCCAGAAGAAACAGTCAAATTAGCGGCAACTATTTTACATGATCAGTTGTCTGTTTTTGTCGATTTTGAAAAAGTGAAAGAGCAGGTTGTCGAAGATTCTGAGCCTGCTGAGCCTGAATTTGATCCAATTCTATTAAGGCCTGTTGATGATTTAGAGTTAACTGTGCGATCAGCTAATTGCTTGAAAGCAGAAAATATTTTTTATATTGGCGACTTGATACAGCGTACTGAAGTTGAGTTATTAAAGACACCAAATCTTGGAAAGAAATCTCTTACAGAGATTAAAGATATACTCGCTTTAAAAGGCTTGTCTTTAGGTATGCGTCTTGAAAACTGGCCGCCTGAAAACTTGATTGAGCAAAGCCAAACTGCAATTTAACATTAAGGTCTAAAGAAATGAGACATCGTAAGACAGGTAGACAATTAAATAGAAACAGTAGTCACCGCAAGGCTATGTTCAGTAATATGGCAACATCATTGTTTGAACATGAGTTGATTAGAACGACTTTGCCTAAAGCAAAGGAGTTGCGTGGATTTGCTGAGTCATTGATAACTTTATCAAAAGACGATACTGTTGCCAAGCGACGCATGGCGTTTGCTAAGTTGCGCGATCGTGATGTGGTAACAAAGTTGTTTAATGAATTGGGTCCAAGATATCAGGATCGTCCTGGTGGTTATCTCAGGGTTATAAAATGTGGCTTTAGAACGGGTGATTCTGCCCCTATGGCTTACGTTGAACTTGTTGATAGACCAGAAGTTCAAGAATCTGAAGAAGATTAATTCTTTTTCAGGCAAAAAAAAACCGGTTAATACCGGT
>CAYMPX010000139.1:0-7428 GCA_964392135.1 uncultured Methylomarinum sp. | reverse complement strand
ATCTAAACGTTTACTTGCCTGTGTTAGAGAAAGCGATACTGTTGCCAGATTTGGTGGCGATGAATTTATAATCGTATTAAGTCACTTTATAGATGAAGAGTCTGCCACTATAAAAAGTGCAGAAATTGCTAAAAAAATACTAACCGCACTTTCTACACCATTTGAATTAAAAGAAAACCGTTTTGTAACATCATCCAGTATTGGGTGCGCCCTGTTTCCAAAGGATGGTCAATCTGTCAGCGATTTAATTAAAAATTCAGATACGGCAATGTATCACGCGAAAGATCACGGCAGAAATAATTTTCAATACTTTTCTGTTTCAATGCGAGAAAACAACCTTAAGCGCAGTCTTTTGGTAACAAATATCCACAATGCCATGATCGAAAAACAGTTTTCGGTTTATTATCAACCAAAAGTTGATTTACAAAATGATGGAAAAATAACTGGCTTTGAAGCCTTAGCAAGATGGATACACCCAAAGAAAGGGTTTATTTCTCCTGAAGAATTCATCCCTGTTGCTGAAGAATCAGGCGTAATTGTTGAATTAGGTGCTTGGATACTCAGCACAGCTTGTCAACAATTAAAAGCTTGGCATAATGAAGGGCATACCGAGTTAACTATCAGCGTTAATTTATCAGCTCGTCAATTTGTACAAAATAATTTAGTTGAAACAGTCAATGAGGTTTTAAAACAGACTGACCTTGAGGCACATTTTTTGGATCTTGAAATCACCGAAACATTAATGATGACAAATATGAACGATGCCAGCAGAATTCTTAAACAATTAGTGCGGCTGGGGTGTACTGTCTCTTTAGATGATTTTGGTACAGGTTATTCATCATTGACCTATCTAAAAAAATTCCCCGTTCATTTTATTAAAATAGACCGTTCATTTATCACAGATATTATGACTGACCCCGATGATAAAATAATTGTAAAGTCAATTATTTCCATCGCTAAGCATATGCGTATGAAAATTATTGCAGAAGGCATTGAAACAAAAGAACAAGCGGATTATTTGATTAAACAAGGTTGTGAAATTGGACAAGGCTATTTTTATTCAAAGCCCTTGCCTGCTGAGAAATTAGCACTTAACTCGTTAACTAACAGAAGTGTAGTCGTTTAAGGCGTTTAGCGAGTTGAGAGGCTTCTAAGTAACAAAAATACAATTCACTATTTTAATATTTCGGAAACATTAAAATAGTGCATTAAAATAACGGCTTAATCAAGAAACGTCTCTACATTGATTAATTTAATATCATAGTTATTCACACGTTCCCTATCGTCTTCGGTGTTATAACCCCACGATGCCAAAAACAGCGTAACGTCTGCTAACTGACTGTTATTGCTTACCTTTAGTAGCGTAGGCAGCATATCTTCTACAAAGTAGATTGTTTGTTCTTTATGCTGATTAACCAAATCGAGCAAAATCGCTTCTTTGCTGTTATTTCTATCTAATCCAAAAATACACTGCTCTGGCAATTGAATTTGATTGGCACGCAATATTTGTTTTACAAAACGCTCCTGTTTTGTTGTGACGATATACCACAGACCTTGCTCACTGAGTCTCTGTAATTTTTCTGCAACACCTGAGAACAAAGGATTCATCTGTACCCATTCCGTTATATTGTCATTAATCCAGCGGTCTCTGGTTTCACCAAACAATTTTTTAAGTGTATCAATATCTAAATTTGCATCCTCTATGATCTGTTGTTTTTTATTGTCATAATCTGCCATAATGTCGGCAACAGTCTCCGCATTATTTAACATTCTGACAATTAAAATCGCTTCATATCCTGTGCCCATAATCGGACGAATTTGACGAAACTGTTCTGATAATTTCTTAGGGGGTAATGGCGTAGAAAAATCATCCCATATTTGTGCGGCGGCCTTCCAGGCTGAAACGCCTGTTTCCAAGGCACTATCACAAATTACACCGTCAAAATCCAGTGCATAAATAATTGATTGTTTCATGTATTTTCTAAAAATTTAATTGTTATTGATTCTATGCTAAGACAGCTCAACAAAACCATGAATACCGCGTTTTGTTTCTGCATTTAGCCATTGCTGAAGAGCGATTAACTCATCTGTTTGCTCCAAACTCTCTAAGCTTTGTTTATTTCGTAACAACCTGAAGGCTGAAGATAACACTTTATAACGCGCACCGGTAATACCCGCACGCCTTAATCCAAGCGTATTTAAGCGATAATGCTTTGCTGGCCTGCCACCAATTAACATAAAGGGTATAACATCTTTATTTAGCCCGGTTGTGCCTTGCACGATGGCATAAGAACCGATACGACAAAACTGATGCACGACTACTGCCCCTCCCATAAAGACATTATCACCCATTTCAACAAAGCCGCCAATTGCCACATTATTGGCAAAAATAGTTTTATTGCCCACGATGCAATCATGAGCCACATGGCTGTTATTCATAAAAAAACAATCAGATCCTATCACTGTAATGCCGTCTTCAACAGAGGCCCTATGTGCAGTAAAACCTTCTCTAAACACATTATTATCACCAATTTCCAACCAGGAAACGGTGTCTGTTTTAAAGCTAATATCTTGTGGCAAGCCGCCTAAAATAGCATGAGGATGCAGTATATTTCCTTCCCCCATTTTTACATAAGGCTGTATCACCGCATGTGCGCCCAATTGACAGTCCGCCCCCACCTCTACATTTTCTTCAATAACTGCGAAAGGCCCTATCGTTACATTGTCGCCAATCACTGCAGTTTCCGCTATATGAGCGGTTGGATGGATATTCCGTGTCATTAAACACCTCTGTTAAAATATAAATATGGGGGATATGCTAAAAAGCCAGCACGTCCTTGCACTCGCTCATCCTCTGGGATGAAATTCAGCATGTAATCGTTTTAACCGTTCTTGTGCAACATGGGTATATATTTGAGTTGTGGATAAATCAGCATGACCCAATAATAATTGCACCACCCGTAAATCAGCCCCATGATTAAGCAAGTGTGTGGCAAAAGCATGTCTTAATGTGTGCGGGGATAAAGACTTTTTTATGCCTGCTTTGTTAGCGTATCGTTTAATAATGTGCCAAAAAGCCTGGCGCGTCATACCGCTCCCTCTTTTTGTGATAAATAAATAGTTACATTGCCTGTCTGACAAAATAGCCATTCTTGCCCCAGTCATATATTGCGTCATCCATTCCATTGCTTGCTCGCCAAAAGGCACTAAGCGTTCTTTGTCGCCTTTCCCCATCACCCTTACAAAGCCTTGCCTAAAGTTAACCTGCTCAAACTTTAAACCAATCAATTCAGAAACTCTCAAACCCGTTGCATACAGCAATTCCAGCATCACTTTATCTCTAAAGCCTAAAACATCGGTTATTTCAGGTGCATCAAGCAATAAATCAACATCTGTTTCTGATAAAGACTCAGGTAACACCCGTCCTATATGGGGCGCTTCAATTAAAACCGTTGGATCTATTGTTATATCACCTTCTCTATGTAAATAACCAAAGAAACGCCGCAAACTTGATAGTATACGAGCAGATGAGCGAGTCCCCACACCTTGTTTATAGCGGCTATCTAAAAACAAAGTAATATCGCTTTCTACAACCTCAAGCAATGGCTTAACTTTAAGCCATTGCACAAAGATTTTTAAATCACTGCCATAAGCGGCCAAGGTATTTTTACTCAAACCTGACTCGACCCACACCGAATCTAAAAACAAATCTATTTTCTCTAAAGATGCTTTCATCTACCCACCTCAATCCGTTAATACTTGCGATTCCATGGTCAACAAATTACCTTTAATTTCAAACAACTCACCATCTGTTTTTCCCATATAGCCACCCAAACCGTTCACAGCAACCACTCGATGACAAGGAATAATGCCTGGAAATGGATTGTCTCTACAGGCATTAGCGACAGCTCTGGCACCAGATCCGACTCGCTCAGCTAATTTTGAATAACTTAACACCTGTCCTGCGGGTATTTTGCAAATCTCGGCCCAGACTTTATGTCTAAAATCAGACCCTTGTTTTTGTAACAAGACCATTAAAGAAGCACTTGGGTTATTTAGATAATGCTGAATCTGAGTCGCTACCTCACTATCGACAATAAGCGACTTATCTAATCCAGCGATACACCATTTAGTTTTTATGATGACATTATCACAGTGGTAAACCATTAGATTTCCAACCGGCGTAACCACCTGAGAATAGTTTTCGGATTGTTTTTGCTGATTAACCCAGTGTATGGTGATAGACATTTTGTTATTATCATCCTTATAAGTTACCTGGTGTAATACAGAATATACCCTACAATGGGGATAACAAACATCCCATACCAATCCTTAAATTTCAGGCAAAAAAAAGGGCAGCACACGCTGCCCTTGTTTTATAAAGAAAATCAAGCTTAACCTAATTTTTCTTTAATACGTGCTGCTCTACCGGTTAAGTTACGTAAGTAATATAACTTCGCTCTACGTACCGCACCGCGACGTTTAACTTCAATACCACCAACCATTTTACTGTGTGTCTGGAAAACACGTTCAACACCCACACCATGAGAAATTTTTCTTACAGTGAAAGCAGAGTTTAATCCACGGTTACGTTTTGCAATGACCACACCTTCATAGGCCTGTAATCTCTCACGCTCCCCTTCTTTTACTTTTACTTTTACGACTACAGTATCACCCGGCCCAAAGTCAGGTATATCTTTCTTTAGTTGTTCTGCGTCTAATATATCAATAATATTTGTCATTACCACACCCTATAAACATCAATTTTAATTGTAAGGAACACACCACAAAAAGACTCAATCCGACTCTTGTATTTCATTCCTAAATTCTTCCAGCAAAGCATCCTGCTCTGCAGTTAATTCTTTCTTTTCCAGCAAGTCAGACCGTCTCAATAAGGTTCGACCCAATGATTGTTTCATTCGCCAATGTTCTATTGCCTTATGATCACCGCTTAGCAATACCTCAGGCACATCAGCTAAGGCATTTTTTTCGGGTCGGGTAAAATGTGGACAATCTAACAAGCCATCCATATATGAATCCTGCTTTGCAGAATCATCATCCCCCAAAACCCCCGGAATTAATCGCGTCATTGCATCAATAACAACTAACGCAGCCAACTCGCCACCGCTGATCACATAATCACCCAATGACCACTCTTCATCACAAATCGTATCAATAAAACGCTCATCAACCCCTTCATAACGCCCGGCAACTAAAATAATTTGAGAATATTGACTTGCTTCTATTAACAAGTCCTGGGTTATTTGTTTGCCTTGAGGACTCAAATAAACCACTTTACTCTCAATACTTTTATTTTGTTTCGCTGCATCAACCGCATCACAAAGAGGCTGGCATTTCATTACCATACCTGGACCACCGCCATAAGGACGATCATCGACAGTACGATGTTTATCCTGCGTGTAATCTCTAGGATTCCAGACCGACAAGCCCACCACGTTTTGCTCTATCGCGTTACCCGTTACTCCGTAACCGGCACCGCCCAGAATCATCTCCGGGAATAATGTAACAACATCAAAATGCATAGCCAATTAAAAATCCGGATCCCAATCGACAATGATTAATTTATCAAAAAGATCAATACTTTTAATAACTTGTTGGTGCAAAAATGGAATCAAACGTTCTTCATCACCATCATTAACCACCAAAACATCATTTGCGCCGGTTTCAATAAGATAATCAACCTTACCTAAACTAATACCCGATTCTGTTTCTACTCGCAAACCCACCAGATCAGCCCAGTAATAATCACCATTGCCCGATTTAGGCAACT
This sequence comes from uncultured Methylomarinum sp., assembly GCA_964392135.1. GTDB lineage: Bacteria > Pseudomonadota > Gammaproteobacteria > Methylococcales > Methylomonadaceae > QPIN01. The sequence continues at coordinate 1,637 of CAYMPX010000139.1, read as the reverse complement.
GACTCTTCTTTATCAGAATGCCCCAGTCGACATAAGACTCAGCAATATTTCTGTCTGTAAAACCTTCTAAACAAGCAACAATGGATTTACCTTGCCGTTTGCCATTAATCAGTTTTACTTGTTTAAGCGCATTGTCTTTTTTAAGTATCCATGGCGAATATTTTAAAATATTCTCTCGTGGATCTGTATGCGAATAAACTTTAACCCATCCTTTTATGCCAAATACGCCCGCTATTTCGCCAACGTTGATCAGCTCATCGCCAGACAAAATGATTAAGCAGCAGCTTTACTTGCGTCTTTGATCAGTTTAGCAACACGATCAGATGGCTGTGCGCCAACAGATTTCCAGTAATTAATACGTTCATCATTTAAACGCAATGCCTCTTCGCTACCACGAGCAAAAGGATTAAAAAAACCTAATCGCTCAATATAACGGCCATCACGGCTGTTTCTGCTGTCTGTAACAACAACGTGATAAAACGGACGATTTTTCGCGCCACCTCTAGCAAGACGAATAGTTACCATGTAAATACCTTAAAAAAACATTCAATCAAAATTCAATCCGCCTATTCTACGCGAATTTATAAATATGTGAAGGATAAAATTAAAAATAATAATAATCACACACTATTCTTTTTCTTTTTTATCCCTGGTTTGTTCGGGTTCCCACGGGAATGCGAAACTGTTTATCGTCTCATGCCACGCATATTACTTTTCATACCGCGCATCATATTGGTCAGATTACCTTTAGCAAATTTCTTCATCATCTTCTGCATCATTTTATGCTGCTTAAGAATCCGGTTAACATCCTGTAACTCCTGCCCACAGCCCTTGGCAATACGCTTTTTACGATTGCCTTTAATCAGATCAGGGAATTGCCTTTCTTGTAAAGTCATGGAGTTAATCACTGCAATCTGCCTTGCAATCATCTTATCATCCACTTTATCTTTCATATCCTGGGGTACGCCGCCCATTCCTGGCAATTTATCCATCATTGCACCCACGCCACCCATATTCTGCATTTGCAACAACTGATCCTTAAAGTCGCCCAAATCAAAACTTTTGCCTTTGCTGATTTTTCTGGCCAGTTTCTCGGCTTTTTTCTTATCGGCTTTTTGCTCAATATCTTCAATAAGAGAGAGCATATCTCCCATACCCAAAATACGAGAGGCAATACGATCAGGATGAAAAGGCTCTAAAGCATCTGTTTTTTCACCTGTACCGATAAATTTAATCGGCTTACCGGTAATATGTCGAATAGATAAAGCAGCACCACCCCGCGCATCACCATCCGCCTTGGTTAATATCACACCCGTCAAAGGCAGAGCATCATCAAATGCTTTCGCGGTATTGGCAGCATCCTGCCCCGTCATACTATCGACCACAAATAATGTTTCGACAGGATTAATCGCTGCATGCAATTCTTTAATCTCCCCCATCATTTCATCATCAACATGCAAACGACCGGCAGTATCGACAATCACCACATCAAGAAACTGCTTCTTAGCTGCTTCAATGGCATTGACAGCAATATCAACAGGTTTTTGTGAGGTATCACTTTCAAAGAATACCAGATCCAGATCATCCGCCAGTGTTTGCAACTGCTTAATCGCCGCAGGACGATAGACATCAGCACT
>CAYMPX010000138.1:0-7448 GCA_964392135.1 uncultured Methylomarinum sp. | reverse complement strand
TTATTCAAAACTAAGAACTACCGCAAGAAAACATCAAAAACCGACCAAAATACAAGGGCAAGATTACGGCAAGATAACTGACTTAAAACATGCTGGTTAATGTTGGTGGCATAGGTTTACCCCACCTTTAATAATGTAAAAAAATATATACATAAAATTATTTTATGAGTGATATACTGTACCCTTATTTGGTTTCATAGGGGCAAAAAATGAAAAAAGTTATCAATAGAAAGCGGTACGACACCGACACGGCTAAAAAAGTGGCGGCATGGAATAGCGGTGGCTCAATGAGTGATTTTAGATATGCCAGTGAGGTTTTATACCGTAAAAAAACAGGTGAATTTTTCCTATACGGTGAAGGCGGGGCAATGTCCCAATGGGGAAAGTTAAACGCCGACAATACCAGGTCATGGGGTGAGGATTTGCGCCCGCTAACGCTAGATATGGCTCAGGACTGGACAGAGCGATATGCTAATGAAGAATATGAACTTTTATTCGGGGAGTGTGAAGAGTAACAAAACGTAAGAAGCGGGTGCTACCTGGTAAGAACAGATAACACCCTGTCCAAATTAATTAAACGAGTAATTAATGAACAATATTATTGTAACAAAATTCAAACTTGCATACCCTTGCAAGACGAAAGCAAAAGTAATTGCACAGGATCTAACCTTTCAGCAAGCGCGACCCATAGCAGCATTAATTAAAGGTGCTGTAATCAAATTCGACAGATTCGAGGTATTATCATGATTAAGTTTGAACACGCAGAAAATGGGGAAATCAGCATTAACACAGGACATACGCCCTTGGCTGATGCCTTCACAATCGGCTCGATGCACCTTACGAAAAAACGTATTTATGAGCCAGGCAGAAACAGCAAAGAAGGCTACCCAACAAACCATAGTGGGCTTGACGCGATATCCATGAAATCAGATGAACTGATTACTTTTTTACATACATCAATTCAGGCTATAGGTATTTTATTGGTTAATGCAGATAAGGAGGAAATACGGCGGGAAATAGACGCTATTGCCTGGCTTCAAGTTGGGTTGTCTGAACTGGCTGAACAAGTTGCCGCCGCTAATTCAGATATGAACTACGTTTTAAATGGCAGCAATGATTAAATCATTCTGATGCCTGCTAAAAAATAATGTCATGAACCGGCTGTAAAAGGTCGGTTTTTTTATGCCTGGCATTGGCAATAAATCAGCAAACTATTGATAATATTTAAGACTCTAAACTTACGGTTTATAAGGGTTACCGGAAACTTTTAAATTTTTTTAATAGTTCGTGACATCCGAAAAACATTTGTTATAATTCTAAAATATAGAAGGTCAAGACGCAAAAAAGCCCCAGTTCCATTTGCCGTGGATAAGGGGCTTCAAAATAATTTTTGTGATTTGCCTCGTTTTATCAAGACCGACTTTTCTAATGAGCCAGGGATTGATTTGTAGCTTTGTTAAACTACAGCGTTATTCTAATATAATGCCGTTAGATTTAGCAAACAAAAATTATCGTTTTTTGTTATACGAAATACCTTACTTTTTAAGCCACAATCAAAACCCCCGCCACACCTAAAGGTCGGTCATTTAAATTTTTACCTAAAAAAGGTTTTAATATGACCATTCGACACAAAATAATGACGGTTGCCGAAGTAGCCACCGAATTTAGAATCTCAGCTCAAACAGTCCGCAAAAAAGTAAAAAAAGGCGAATTCCCTGCGCCTATGACTCTCACACGCTGTTTACGATGGCGGCGTGAAACCATTGAAGAATTTTTCAACGCGCAATAAAAAACCCTCTAATCAATGATTGAGGGTCTCTAACCGAACTAAATATCTACAACAAGCACAGATATTTTAACACGGTTAAGCTCTCATGGATGAGAAAATAATGAAAAATAATTGTTTTATTAACGGGCAAAGTTCTAAGCTAACATGGGTTGATATTTTAAGCCGCGCAGGTGGTGACATAGCAGCCATATCAGCAGATCATGGCATAAACTGGGACGTAGCCGAACCACTTATAAATATTGGTTCAAGTGGCATTATCAGCCACCGCACAGGAATAGCTTTAACGCCAAAGGATCGTGGCAAGGTGCAAGTACGGTACTCATTTTATACAACCAATTCAGGATATGAGCATTTTACTATTACATTTATATGTAAGCGACACGGTGAATATAAAACTAGCTTCAACAGTTACGAATGGTATCAAGACAACAAACATCTATTAAGCTCAACAGCAGACCCCGTATATAGCCCGCGCACCATAACGCCTAAGGCTAAGCAAGCGGAAAAATCGGCTAATATTGCCAATGCAAATAACGACTATCAATATAAAACAAACCGCTTCAACAAAGTAAAAGCCGAATTTAATAGCTTGCCAGCAGCAACAACCCCCCCTTTATACTTTAAGAAAAAAGGCTTAACCCTTGATGATCTACCGGATAACTTTGTTTTAAAGTGCGGTAATGATTCTAGGGGGGATTATTCAATCTTTGCCCTTAGGAATCCCGAAGGTAATACAGTCGGTTATCAAAAGATTTATGATAAATACTTCGGTGGTGATGATGCCCCTCGCAATAAAGATTATATTTTCCACCCGGTAAAAGATAAAAATGGCAATTTATCAACGCTAAAAAATGGCAGCTATGCCGTATTAGGCAAGCCAGAAAACCCAAGCGACCTTATATATATAGTTGAGGGCTTAACCACTGGGCTAAGTATTTATATGGCAACTGGAAGTGCCGTTGTGGTTGCTCTGGATGCCGGGAACTTACAGCATGTTGCTAAAGCCTGGGCTACAGAGTTTAAAAACATCATCATAGCCGCCGATAATGACATAAAACCTAATAATGCAGGTAACCCAGGGCTTCACGCAGCATTAAAAGTTGCCAATGCTAGCAATGCAGCTGTTAAAGTCGTGTTTCCTGAATTTGAAGGTAAAAAGGTTGATTTTGATGACATCAGACAATCCGCCGGACTTGATGCGGTACGAGATCAATTAAATAACAATGTCCTTTGTAATAGTAAAACCAGTTCACTTGAATACAGCAATCTATTCATCAAATACGCACCGAAACAGCAACTAAAAAGCGTTGTTGAGCTTACAGCTCGTGGGATTGCCAGTAATGTATTTTCAGTTAGCGATTACAAGAAAAAAGTTAAACAGGTCTTATCTGTATTAAAGGAGCGTGGTATTAAATTGCCTACGTTTTTTAAATTGATTCGCAGTAACATAAAAACCCGTATTAATCGCGTCAACAAGAAGCATTGCATCACCAATACAGAGGGCGTGACAGTGCATGATTGTGATGGTCTGGACAATAAAGACGTTATCTATCAGATGCTGAAAACAGGGGGCGTATGGCTTGATAATAGGAGCATGGGAGCTGGAAAGACCCAGCTAATGCAAGAATTGACCGACCTAACAAAAGCATTAAGAACAAGTGATATTCAAGTCACTTACATGGCTCACAGAACAAGCCTTATAGCGAGTGCGGCTAACCGACTTGATTTAAAACATTATGAAGATGTCGGGGTGATGTTTGGCGAGAGTCCCAGTACGTTAGCTGTTTGTATTAATTCGATTGTAAAACATGCCACCGCGAGCAATATTAATGTTTTATTTATTGATGAGTTTAGACAAACGCTTGAACATCTACTGAATGGCACGGTCACTGATCGCTGGAATGTTTATTGTGAATTCGTAGAAACTATCAATAACGCTGATCTAGTCATTTGTGCCGATGCTGATTTGAATGATTTTTGCATCGAGTGGCTAAAAAATCACACTAACAAGCCATTGCATCTAGCAAAGACTGAAACCAGAAAAAACGATAAAACAATCACTGAGCTACCGACCCATGAAACTACAATAGATCACGCCTGTAATGAAGTGGTAAATGGGGGCAATGTCTGGGTTACTACCGATTCCACAGCACAAGCCATGAAAATGGCTACGATGCTGGGCGGTTACATTGATAACAAAGATATTTTGATGTTGACGGCGGAAAACAAAGCAGATGTTAGACAAGCCGCATTTTTATCAAACCCGGGTGAAGAGAGTAGAAAATATAGGGCAATTATTCATACGCCAGTCATAAGCTCAGGTATTAGCATTGAACATAAGCATTTTAGCGGTGTGTACGCTATGTTTTCAAATGTAATAACGCCTAATGCCATGCTTCAAAGTGTCGCGCGTGTTCGGTCTGCTAATCAGATTTATGTGAGCCTAAGGACTAATTATTCCAATGATTTATCAACAGATTACCGTGATTTACTGGACGGTGAAGTATTGCAGCGCGCTAGATATACCGGCGGCTTAACAGTTGCAGTCAATCAGTTTGATGTTGATCGAGCAAAGCAAAAAGCAACAGAAAACCATAGTCTTAATTCATTTAATTACAAAAGTGAATTTTTCATCCTTGCTCAAATAAAGGGCTATACGGTTAAAACGCCAGAGGTGGAAGCCGTAAAAATTAAAGGACTATCAGCAGCGGTTAAGGAAGTAATAATTGATCGAGCAATTACTGCAAAAAAAATTACCGCTGAAACAGCGATAGAATTAGATAAAAAACAAGCTCTGAAACAGAGTGAGGCTAACTCTTTAGTTAGACATAAGATTGAAAGAATGGCAGCCGAGCCAATAAACGAAGAAAACGCGGATTTTTATATCAATAACAACGGCGCATCAAAGATCGCCAATTATGAATTATTAAACGCGGATATTGAAAAGTTGAAAGACATTGATAACGCAAACCTAACAACCCGGGATAGATCGCAATCACTGACCAGTAAAGCTGAGTTTATTGAAACGATTGTTCATGGGCTTAAAGCTAAGGAATTTAATAATCAATCACTAGACGGGTTTATGCAATTCCTACAGGACAATCATAAGGAGCTGGCAGCTAATGGGCTAGGTGATTTTAAAGTAATACCTAAAAAGCCCGTGTCAAAATTGAGCAACCTATTATCAAGGATAGGCTTTGACCTAGTAGAGGCATCAAAAACCCGTGACGGTCGAACGTATAAGATTGAGGTCAATGAAAATGTTAAATACTATTCTGAACAACGAGCAAAGCAATATGAACAGAAAGTAGAAGTTATTAATGGCGGTGGCAGTAACGCCTTTTCTTTAAGTAAATAGAAGTTGTTACTGCCACCGAATATAAGACAAAAACCGCTGTATGCCAGATAAACACTAAGAAAATGAACAAAATGAAAAATACACAAGCACAAAGGATTTTAAAACACCTAAAAACTCATCGAGCGATGACAACATTTGAAGCGCGTAATGAATTAGATGTTCCGCACCCGGGATCAAGAATCCAGGAGTTGAGGGCAAGAGGTAATGATATTGTTACTAACCGACGATGGGTGGATGGTCATAAGATCGCTGAATATATCTTGATGAGTTCAGGAAAATGATGGTGATTAGAAATATTGGAACAGAGAGTATGTTGTGTGTTTAGATATTAATTAAGCTAAAATGAAACCTACAAAAACATACATCAGCAAGGATTGAATAGTAGCTTTAATGATTAAATGGACACCATTCACTTTTGATGGCGAAAGCTATGATTTAACTCACTTACACCCAGTCAGGTTAGAGTGCAAACAAGAAGCCAACAAAGGCAAACCCGAAAGAATCTACAAGTTTCAGGTTATCTTTAGTTTGCATTGTTTTACCACGAAAAAATTAGGCGATGAAGATAGTCGCCTGTTCTATAGGGACAACAGAGAATGCAGAGTATTTTGTTTTGATCGTTACCAATTATCCAAGCGACTACCTGAAATCATCAAAGATATATTTGGAAGGAAGTGTTACCACACGGGTTATAGCAATTACTTTACTATTGAGATCCTAAACCAAAAAGGAGTTAAGGTTGAATACCAGGTATATTTCACGGTAACAAAATGCTCTAAGGTAAAAGGAACTCTAAACCTATACATTCAAAGTGCTTATCTTAATACCAAAAATATCAAGGCTAAAAAGAGCAAGCCTATAAAATTCAGAGTCATTGCTTATAACACTCAGGTAAACAGGGCTATAAAGCTACCGACATAAAAAAAGCCCTAATACATAAAGTACAAGGGCTTCTCTTAAAACTTAATCAGGTCTCTTGGTTATCTTTACACTTGGGTAAAGACCTCAGCATAAATGCAAAGGCGGAATAAGTGCATGACTAAAAGCCACTCTGTTTATACACTTACATTATCTAAGATAGCTAAAAAAAAAGGATAAGTCAAACCCATAACCAAGCTGTTTTCCCTCATCCCTTTGTCTTATTGGTTGGCAGATAGTGAAATAAGTTCAGTCTATTAAAAATATCCGCGCTAAATACCAAAGTAAAAAGCACAACTTTTTATAACTTACCGTGCCCTAAGTTACAAAATGCCTTTACATGTTATACGGGTAACGCTATACTTAAATTAAAGTTACACGAATAACAATAATTAAGGTGGCTATTATGAAACAGGCAGTTATATACATCCGAGTCTCTACAATGATGCAGGTTGATGAAGGTGTCAGCCTTGACGCGCAGAAAGCTAAGGCAAAGGCATGGGCTGAGTTAAACGATTATGAAGTAAAAGAGGTTTATACCGATGCTGGCATTAGTGGTAAACGAGCTGATAACCGAACCGGGTTACAAAATGCTTTACATGCTTGCAGCAAAGATGATGCTTTAATTGTTTATTCATTAAGCCGGTTAGCCAGGTCAACAAAGGACACCATAGAGATTAGTGAACTTTTACAGAACAAAGGGGCTGATTTAGTTTCCATCAGTGAGAAGATCGACACAACGACAGCCTCAGGGAAAATGGTTTTTAGAATGTTGGCTGTTATGGCTGAGTTTGAAAGTGACCAATTAAGTGAACGTACAAAAATAGCTATGCAGTACAAGAGATCTAAAGGTGAAAGGGTTGGTTCTATTCCTTATGGTAAAAAGTTACATGATAACGGAATAGATTTATTACCTAATAGTACAGAGCAAGAAATTATTTTATTAATAGAAAGCTTAAAAAGGGATGGTCTAAGCTTGAACAAGATCGCCGCTCATCTAAATAAAACCAAGCACCAACCAAGAGGTAAGAAGTGGTACGCACAAACAATAAAACGAGTTCTTGCAGCATAACCGATATAAAAGAATTAAGGATTAGAAAGAATCTGAAAAGGCTAGCTGAACTTACCGGCGACCCAAGCATATTACAGAGAACGAAAAAATACATCATGGCTCAGACAAACTCAGAACGACAAAAGGCATATAGAGAGCGGCAAAAATTGGAAAGGAAGCGGTTAGATATAATGATCTTACCCGAAGATATGGAGCTGTTTATTGCCAAGGCTAAAAGGGCTGGAATGACTAAAGCCGAGTATTTCAGTTATTTATTGAAATCTTGATGACAAAACTTTAAGGTCATAAAGTCCAATTAGTTGCATTAGTTG
>CAYMPX010000137.1:0-7459 GCA_964392135.1 uncultured Methylomarinum sp. | reverse complement strand
ACTAAAAAAACCGCCGGTTTCTGCTGGCGGTTATTTACGTTATGGCAAAAGAAGATTTTTATAAGTTATTAGGCGTTGATAAAAACGCTAGCGACGCTGAAATAAAGAAAAGTTATCGTCGTATGGCGATGAAATTTCATCCGGATAGAAATACGGATAACCCGGAACAGGCAGAAAAGAAATTCAAGGCAATCAAAGAAGCCTATGAAATTTTATCCGATGCTAAAAAGCGCGCAGCCTATGATCAATTTGGTCATGCCGGTGTTGACCAGACTATGGGCGGTGGCGCGGGTGGTTTTGGCGGCGGGTCTGCCGATTTTGGTGACATTTTTGGTGATGTATTTGGTGATATATTTGGCGGTGGTGGCGGTCAAAGACGAAGCAATGTTCAAGCGGGGTCAGATTTACGCTATAACCTTGAATTAACATTGGAAGAAGCGGTGGGCGGTACAGAAGCAACAGTTAAAGTTCCTGTATTGGTTGTCTGTGGCGAATGTAAAGGTTCGGGTGCCAGGAAAGGTTCTCGTCCTGTGACCTGTACAACCTGTCAAGGTCATGGTCAAGTGCGTATGCAACAAGGCTTCTTTTCTGTGCAGCAAACCTGCCCTACGTGTCATGGTACGGGTCAACAAATTAAAGATCCTTGTCGTCCTTGTCATGGTAAAGGTCGTGTCCAGGAAAACAAAACCTTATCGGTTAAAGTACCGGCAGGTGTTGATACGGGGGATCGTATCCGTTTAGCGGGTGAAGGCGAAGCCGGAGCGAATGGCGGGCCTTCAGGTGACTTATATGTACAGGTTCAGGTGAAGGATCATGCTATTTTTACCCGTGATGGTGCAAACTTGTATTGTGAAGTGCCTATTAGTTTTCCAACAGCGTGTGTTGGTGGTGAATTAGAAGTACCCACCTTAAATGGCAAGGTAAAACTAAAAATCCCGGCAGAAACTCAAACAGGCAAATTATTTCGATTAAGAGGTAAAGGGGTTAAACCTGTACGTGGTGGTGCTGTGGGTGATTTGTTATGTAAGGTGAAAATTGAAACACCTGTTCGGTTAACCAAAGAGCAAAAAGTATTAGTGTCTAAGTTGCAGGAATCTTTATCGGGTGGTGGTAAACATCATAGTCCACAAGAACATTCCTGGACGGATGGGGTGAAAAGCTTTTTTGATAAATTGACGGGATAAATAATGCTACGAATTGCGGTGGTAGGTGTTTCGGGTCGTATGGGTCTCTGCTTGGTTAAAGCAGCGGTATTATCCGAACAGACAGGGTTGACAGTTGCAGTTTCTCGTCCCGAAAGTGATGTAATAGGAAAAGATGCCGGTGAACTTGCAGGTATAGGCAGCATAGATGTGCAAGTTGTGGGTGATTTAGCGACAGTGGTTGATCAATTTGATGTATTAATCGATTTTACGCGTCCTGAGCCTTCCATAGCATACATTGATATTTGTCGGCAGGCAGGGAAAAAAGTGGTTATTGGTACCACCGGTTATAGTGATGAACAAAAAGCGGCGATCAATGAGGCGGCAAAAGATATTGCTATTGTGTTGGCACCGAACATGAGTGTGGGGGTTAATTTATCACTTAAACTGTTGGAAATGACAGCAAAAGTGATGGGTGATTATACCGATATTGAAGTGATTGAAGCGCATCATCGTCATAAAGTCGATGCGCCTTCGGGTACAGCATTACGCATGGGGGAAGTTATTGCGGATGCGTTAGGTCGTGATTTAAAAGACTGTGCTATTTATGGGCGTGAAGGTGATACCGGTGAGCGTGATAGAAAAACCATAGGTTTTTCCACTATTCGTGCCGGTGATATTGTTGGTGAACATACTGTCATGTTTGCCGATGAAGGTGAGCGTATTGAAATTACCCATAAGGCAAGCAGTCGAATGACTTTTGCCAATGGCGCAGTCAGAGCGGCAGTATGGCTAAAAGACAAAGATAGTGGATTGTATGATATGCAGGATGTTTTAGGATTATCATAGATTGTTCCTAAACCCCAACCATTTTGAAAACCATAGTTTTTTCTGATTACCCATAAGCTTTCTCGTTCCCGCCCTCCTCGGTGGGAACGCATACGGTGCTTATATCTGGCTCGGTCTGCATTTCCACGGTCGCCGAATGTTCCAGACAACGGCGACACTCCGACCACCCGTGGTCATCGCGGGAGCGTGGGAACGAGGAAATTCCCGAAGTCTACTCTGTCTGGTTTATTTTATGCGTGTTAGTTAAATTGTTAATGAATTTATTCCCGTAATCTCGTAAAATCAGGGTTATTTTCTCTTAATTAATAGGATGGGCTTACAGGGCATGTTCTATTTTGCATATTCTAAGGTGGCTGATCTTGAGTAATCCTGCTTTACTGTTATTGGAAGATGGGACAGTGTTTTATGGCGTGTCGATAGGCACGGATGGCTGTTCTGTTGGTGAAGTTGTTTTTAATACCTCACTAACGGGGTATCAGGAAATCCTGAGTGACCCTTCATACGCGCGTCAAATTGTGACTCTGACCTATCCTCATATAGGCAATGTCGGAACAACTAGTGAAGATGATGAATCGAATGCGGTGTCTGCAAGTGGCTTGGTTATTCGTGATTTACCTCTTCAATTAAGTAGTTGGCGCAGCGAAAAATCATTGCAGCAGTATTTACTTGATAATAAGGTGGTGGCTATTGCTGATATTGATACCCGTAAATTAACGCGACTGTTACGTGATAAAGGCGCTCAGCGAGGTTGTGTCATCGCGGGAGAAAGCATTGATGTTGCAACAGCTGAACAAGCGATAGCCGGTTTTTCTGGTTTAAAAGGCATGGATCTAGCCAAAGAAGTGACGGTTGCCAAGCAATATGAATGGACAGAAAACATCTGGTCATTAACAGACGGTTATACCGAAGCTAAAAACCTGACCAAGCACGTAGTGGCTTATGATTTTGGGGTAAAACGTAATATTCTTCGTTTGCTTGCCAATAGAGGCTGTCGCGTTACGGTTGTTCCGGCAACAACATCGGCTGAAGATGTTTTGGCAATGAACCCCGATGGCGTGTTTCTTTCTAATGGACCGGGCGATCCTGAGCCGTGTACTTATGCCATTGCTGCCATTAAAACGATTTTAGAACAAAAGATACCCACTTTTGGTATTTGTTTGGGTCATCAATTATTGGCCTTAGCCAGTGGCGCCAAGACTGAAAAAATGAAGTTTGGTCATCATGGTGCGAATCACCCCATACAAGAAAAAGCCACAGGCAGGGTGATGATAAGCAGTCAAAATCATGGGTTTGCGGTGGATGAAAAGACGCTGCCTGATAATCTCACAGCCACCTATCATTCATTATTCGATGGCAGTTTACAAGGCATTGAACGTACAGATTGCCCAGCCATGAGTTTTCAGGGTCATCCAGAAGCCAGTCCCGGCCCTCATGATGTAGAGTCCTTATTTGATCAATTCATCGAGATGATGGATACCCATTCAGCTAACAAATAATTCAGGTAGATCTAACCAACTATGCCAAAAAGAACCGACATAAAATCGATTTTATTATTAGGTGCGGGCCCTATTGTGATAGGCCAAGCATGTGAGTTTGACTACTCGGGAACTCAAGCGTGTAAAGCGCTAAAAGAAGAAGGTTATCGCGTTATTCTGGTCAATTCTAATCCTGCAACGATTATGACTGACCCTGATATGGCGGATGCGATTTATATCGAGCCAATTGACTGGCAAACCGTAGAAAAAATTATCCAGAAAGAACGCCCTGATGCGGTGTTACCCACGATGGGTGGACAAACGGCATTAAATTGTGCTTTAGACCTCGATGCTCACGGTGTACTAGAAAAGTACAATGTGGAAATGATTGGTGCGACTAAAGAAGCCATTAATATGGCGGAAGATAGAGAGCTGTTTAATCAGGCGATGGGGCGGCTGGGTTTTGAAGTTGCCCGCTCTAAAACTGCACACAGCATGGAAGAGGCATTTGCAGCACAGGCAGAAGTCGGCTACCCAACGGTTATTCGTCCTTCATTTACCATGGGGGGTAGTGGTGGCGGTATTGCTTACAATAAAGAAGAATTTATTGAAATTTGTGAGCGGGGTTTGTATTTATCACCCACTAATGAGCTATTGATTGAAGAGTCGGTATTAGGCTGGAAAGAATACGAGATGGAAGTGGTGCGTGATAGCAAAGATAATTGCATCATTATCTGTTCGATTGAAAATTTAGACCCAATGGGTGTACATACCGGTGATTCCATTACCGTTGCCCCTGCGCAAACCTTAACAGACAAAGAATACCAAATTTTACGTAATGTCTCTTTGGCCGTATTGCGTGAGATTGGTGTTGATACCGGGGGGTCTAATGTACAGGTTGCGATTAATCCAGAAGATGGTCGCATGGTGGTGATTGAGATGAACCCACGGGTTTCGCGTTCGTCTGCCCTGGCTTCTAAAGCAACCGGCTTTCCTATTGCCAAAGTTGCTGCAAAGTTAGCTGTGGGTTATACGCTGGATGAATTGAAAAATGAAATCACAGGCGGTGCAACCCCTGCTTCATTTGAGCCAACCATAGATTATGTGGTAACTAAAGTACCGCGTTTTACCTTTGAAAAATTCCCGCAAGCGGATGATCGTCTAACCACTCAAATGAAATCAGTGGGTGAGGTGATGGCGATTGGGCGTACTTTTCAAGAGTCTTTGCAAAAAGCCTTAAGAGGTTTGGAAATTGGTGTCAGTGGTCTGGATGAAATCGTCGATTTAACCGAAGATAATATTCAAGACAAAATTCAACGCGAAATGCGTCACCCGGGACCTGAGCGTTTATGGTATGTGGCCGATGCGTTTAGAAGTGGCTTGAGCTTTGATGAGATACATGAAGCCAGTAAAATTGACCCGTGGTTTCTGGCGCAAATTGAAGATTTGGTATTAAGTGAAAAGTCATTAGCAACCAAGACCTTGGCAACCCTGGATGACGGTGAGTTGTATCGTTTAAAACGCAAAGGGTTCTCTGACGAGCGTTTAGCCAGGTTATTGGATAGCAAAGAGTCGGATATTAGAAAATTGCGGCATAAGCAAAATATTCGTCCTGTTTATAAACGTATTGATTCCTGTGCCGCAGAATTCTCATCCGATACCGCGTATTTGTATTCGACTTATGAAGAAGAATGTGAAGCCAATGTATCCGATAAAGATAAAATCATCATCTTAGGTGGTGGACCTAACCGTATTGGTCAAGGGATTGAGTTTGATTACTGTTGTGTTCATGCGGCATTAGCCTTGCGTGAAAATGGTTTTGAAACCATTATGATCAACTGTAATCCAGAAACAGTTTCCACAGATTTTGATACGTCAGACCGCTTATATTTTGAGTCACTAACCTTGGAAGATGTACTTGAAATTATTGAATTAGAAAAACCCAAAGGCGTGATTGTTCAGTACGGTGGTCAAACACCTTTAAAACTGGCAAGAGCCTTGGAAGCTGCGGGAGCGCCGATTATTGGTACTTCACCTGATTCCATCGATTTAGCAGAAGACAGAGAAAGATTCCAGAAACTATTGGAACGCTTGAACTTGCTACAGCCACCGAATGCCACAGCAAGATCTGTTGATCAAGCCGTCGGACATGCGAAAGAATTAGGCTATCCTCTGGTGGTAAGACCGTCCTATGTATTAGGGGGACGCGGTATGGAAATTGTGATAAATGAAGAAGGTTTACGTCATTATATGAAAGAAGCGGTAACCGTTTCTAATGACTCGCCTGTTTTATTAGACCGGTTTCTTGATGATGCGGTCGAAATGGATGTGGATGCTATTTACGATGGTGAAACGCTGTTAATCGGTGGATTGATGGAGCATATTGAACAGGCGGGGGTACACTCAGGTGACTCGGCATGTTCTATTCCACCTTATGATTTACCCGAGCATTTACAAGCGCAGTTGAGAGAACAGGTTGCAAAAATGGCTGAGGCATTAGGTGTAATAGGCTTAATGAATACTCAGTTTGCGATTCAAGGAGAGACCATTTATGTATTGGAAGTTAACCCAAGAGCCTCAAGAACGGCACCGTTTGTATCAAAAGCGACAGGCTATCCTTTAGCGAAAATTGCAGCGTTGTGTATGGCGGGTATTTCGTTAAAACAGCAGGGTTATACTGAAGAACGTATTCCTGAGTACTATTCTGTGAAAGAAGCAGTTTTCCCTTTTGTAAAATTCCCGGGTGTTGATCCGTTGTTAGGTCCGGAAATGAAGTCTACCGGTGAAGTGATGGGGGTCGGTAAAACATTTGGTGAAGCATTTGCTAAAGCGCAACGTGCAGCAGGTGTGGATTTAAGTCATACCGGTAAAGTTTTAATCAGTGTGCGTGATGTCGATAAACCGAAACTCGCTGAAATTGCAAACATGCTGATAGCAAAAAGCTATGAGATTGTTGCGACTAAAGGTACTGCGGCGGTACTTAAAATCGCAGGTATTCCTTGTGAAGTGGCTTATAAAGTCAATGAAGGACGACCTAATACCGTTGATATGATTAAAAATGATCAAATTCAATTAATTATTAATACCACTGACGGTGTGAAGGCCATTAAAGATTCCTTTACTATGCGTAGAGAAGCTTTGCAGCATCATGTAACGTATTATACGACGATGGCGGGTGCAAAAGCCGCGTGTTATGCGTTAGGTGAGTTGGATGCAGGGGATGTAAATTGCTTGCAAGATTTGCATGCTAGCTTAAAATAATTGTAGCGCGGACTTTAGTCCGCTATAGTATAAATTTCAAAAAAAGGCTGGCTTTATGTCAGCCTTTATCGTTTATTTGTCCTGCAAAAAAGGACTAAAAATTGGAGTTAAAAATGGATAAGGTACCTCTTACCGTCACAGGCGCTGATAAATTACAAGTGGAACTGGATAAATTAAAAAATGTGGTAAGACCCAGAATTATTGCGGCAATTTCAGAAGCGAGAGCGCATGGTGATTTAAAGGAAAATGCGGAATATCATGCAGCAAAAGAACAGCAGAGTTTTACTGAAGGGCGGATAGCCGATATTGAAGGGAAATTATCGAATGCGCAAATTATTGATGTGACAGCGGTAGATGCCGGTGGTCGGGTTATTTTTGGCGCAACCGTAGAAATTGAAGATATTGATACGGAGGAGGTGGTTTCTTATCAAATTGTCGGTGTTGATGAAGCGGATATTAAAGAAGGACGGATTTCAGTGAGTTCACCTATTGCTAGAGGATTAATAGGTAAGGAAGTTGAAGATGTTGTGTTAGTGAAAACACCTGGCGGCAATAAAGAATACGAAATTCTTTCGATTCAGTATATTTAAAACTCGATGTTCAAGTTTTTAGTTATTGAAACCTGAAGACTCAGTGAAATCAAGCGATACGAAGATAATTTATTAGCGATTGGGGCGCAGTGCTTTAGCCTGCTCTTGCGCCAATGAATGCAGGCTAAAGCACTGCGCCCCA